>JAITBJ010000018.1 GCA_031283665.1 Candidatus Opitulatrix cubana | reverse complement strand
GACGCTGAGCATCATTAAAATAAGCAGGCACAGTAATCACCGCATCTGTTACTTTCTCTCCCAAAAAGTTTTCAGAATCTGCTTTGAGCTTTTGCAAGACTCTTGCACTAATTTCTTGGGCTGTATAAGATTTATTATCTATTTTCACTTTCCAAGAATTGTCCCCCATATGTCTTTTTACAGACGATATAGTTCTGTCAACATTGGTTACTGCTTGCCTTTTTGCAAGTTCACCAACTAGAACCTCATTTGATTTTGAAAAAGCAACTACTGAAGGTGTGGTTCTTGCGCCCTCTGCATTTGCTATAACTTGTGGCTCTCCTCCCTCTAAAACTGCCACACATGAATTTGTTGTACCTAAATCGATACCTACTGCTTTTGCCATATTAATCACTTCCTTTCAATTTACGACATTCACAATTTGTGACACTCAAATTATTATTTTAGTTAGAAACTCAAACTTGAGTGCCTCTAACTCAAGTTTAGCATAAAAAATTCAGAAGTCAAGTTTTTTCACAAAAGTTGAGTGTGTATTGCTCAAGTCTACTTCCGTTTAGTAACGCTTTTAGGGAAAAATCGTGCAAGCGCTCTCAAAGGTTTTCTTTTTACAGCAGCAATGCCTACTATTAGTATAAGTGAAACTACAAGATATAATGAAAGTATAAAACTGTCATTAGCGATAATAGAGAAGTTTCCACCGTTTATAATATGTCTTATAGCATCTACTGTATAGCTCATAGGCAAAACTGCATGCATATAATGGAAGAAATCAGGTGTGGTTTGCCAAGGGAAAGTGCCTCCAGAGCTAGTGATTTGGAGCATTAGCAGAATTAATCCTACATATAAACCTGTCATATCTAAAAGAGCCACAAGGCAAAACATTATAGCCACAAAGGCGGCGCTCATAAGCATAAAAAATGCTAACAAAAGTGCGTGATTTACTATTGGCAAATTCAAAATAAATGTGACTGTAGCAAATAAACAAAACATTTGCAAAACACCAAAAAGAAGCGGAATTATGTAAGCTCCAAGCCCCGCTCTTATATCAGATTTTGAAAATTGGAGCTCATTATTTTTGAAAGGTCTAATTAGAACGAATAATGCATAAGCGCCCACCCATGCAGAAAGTGAAAAGAAAAATGGCGCAAGTCCGACTCCATAATTAGCAGACTCTGCTTGCGCCTCATTATCTACTCTCACAGGGTTTGCTACTATATTATTTATATTTTCTCTTTGTGCATCTGAAAAAGTAGGGATTTTTTCGTATCCAAGTTTTAGCTGCTTGGAAAACTCATGAGACGCATTAGTCAATTTGTCTAGTCCATTATCAAAAGCAGTATATCCTGATGAGAGCTGCTCTACTGCTTTGACTAATTGAGGGATTTGGCTGCTCATTGTGCTTAGAGCTTTTGACAATTCTTTTGAACCGTTTGCTAGGTCATTGAGAAGTTTCACATCTACAATTATAGTGTTATTCACTTTTACCACTTCTGAATCTATTTGATTTACTTTATCTAACAAAAATTGCTTTGCATCATCCGAGATAGGAAGTTTTTCAATATCAGCAACTAGTTCAGGTCTGATTTTTTGATTCCAGTCGATATTTAGATTGTGCGCAATTGCATTAACTTCATTAGCATATTTAGCTATTTCAGAGTTTCCAGTAGCAATTTTTGCACTTCCTAGCGCTAGTTGATTCATAATGTTTGGAAGAGGTGCTGCAGCAGATGAAAGCTGCTGGAGTCCTGCATTTATTTTTTCAGAGTTTGCTTTTAGCTCATCAAGAGCTGATGTGATTTGTGCAGAAGCATCACTTGCATTTTTCAAATTAGAATGAACCTGTGAAAGTCCTTTTAATAAATTATCGGAAAACTCTTTCATCACTTCGCTTGTTATAGATGCTTGCAGCATATTAGCCATTTGATCAGCAGCTGTATGAATTATATAACTATTAGCATCATTTGTCACTAATATAATTTGAGCTTGCATAGGTTTTTCTTTCAAATCTTTGCCAATTACAGAGTTATATAAAGTAGAAACCTGCTTGGAAAAATCTTTTGGAATTATTATTCCAAATAAGTATTTTTCATTATATACGCCATCCCTCAAGTTTTGAGTAGTAGTGGTTTGCATATCGAAAGCATTTTTTTCAATGAGTTTATTTTCAACATCTTTTCCTAAATCAAATGTATTAGAACCAACTTTTACTGATTTATCTTCACAAGATATTGCCACAGGCACATTTTGCATTTTTGTATAAGGATCATAATTAGCCCATAAATAAAGCCCTGAATAAATTGAAGGAATCAAAACTAGTGCTATTACAGCTACTCGCATAAACCATGTAGATAAGACTTTCTTCAAACCTTGAAAGGCAACGCTAAATGTTGTAGCCATATTTATAGTATATATGGTAGCATTTGAATATGGAAAAGATAACGCCTGTTTTTCAAAACTATGACTGGGGCAGCAAAACTAAATTACAGAATCTATTCTCTGAAGCACCGAAGAATAAAAAAATCGCCGAAGCGTGGTTTGGAACTCATAAAAGAGGAGATAATATATCAAAAATCTATGGCAAAGATTTGCCTTATCTTTTTAAGGTTCTTGCTGTGGAAAAGTGTTTGTCTTTGCAAATTCATCCAAACAAAAAGACTGCTAAATTAGGGTTTGCTAGTGAAAATAGAAGAAGTGTGCCACTAGAAAGCGCAGAAAGAGTTTTTAAAGATCCAAACTCTAAACCTGAAATGGCTGTGGCGCTAACAGACTTTTTAGTGGTGGTTGGTGTGAAAAGTGAGCACTCTAAAAAGAGATTTGAAGAGATTTTGAAAAATAAAGATTCCAAAAAAAGCAAATATACTTCAAAAGAGTATTTAGAAAAGAAAACTCGTGAAATCCAAAAGCGTGTTAAAAATGGAACTTCTGATTCACTTTCAGATAAAGCGTTTTTGTTTGCAAGGAGCGATTATCCTGATGATCCTACAGCTCTTTTGCTTTTAGAGATGAATGTGGAAATGCTAAAGCCAGGTCAAAGTGTTTATCTGCCAGATGGTATACTTCATGCATATATTCGTGGAGAGTGTTTAGAGATTATGGAAAACTCTGACAATGTGTTTAGAGCAGGATTAACAAATAAATATATAAATCCAAAATTAGTGCTTGATAATGGACTTTTTAAACCTCTTCCAAGTTATAAACCTAACACAGTAGCAAAATCAAAAAATTGGACCGATTATATACCGCGAGGTGCAGGATTTGGTATTATGGTAGGAAATGGCAATTTTGCAGACGAATATCTTTGTCAGTATCATTCTGGTCCAAAAGTGCTTATAGCATTAGATGGCAAATTTGCCGTAAATGATAAAAATGTGAAAAAAGGTGATGCATATTTTATAGATAGTAAAGAGCAGATTTTAATAAACGGTTCTGGCAAATTTGCCATAGCGCATATCTGATGTATACTATTATTATAAGTAAATAATAAAAACAGAATATAAAGCGAGGGTAAAATGCGTATAGATATGCAAGCTTTGAAATCATTGGTCTTAGAGAGCGGTTTAGACCTCGTATTTGTGACTCACGGAATCCAAAGAGCACTTTTAGCAGCTTATGAAAAAAATCATCCAGATGTAGAAGCGCGTGTAGTATTTAATACTAAAACAGGTGATGCTAGTGTGTTAGTAAAAAATCCTGAAACAGGCGAAGAAATAGATGACACACCAGTAGACTTTGCAAGAGTGGCTACTCAAAGCGCGCGCCGTGTAATAGAAACGGCTTTGCAGGACGCTAAAGAGGGATATTTTATAGATGAGTTCCGTGCTAAAAAAGGCAAAATTATCTCTGGCATCATTTTGCAATCGGAAGACGAAGATAATATCAAACTAGATATAGGCTATGGAAAATATGAGGCAATTTTGCCATTGGCTGAAAGAATACCAGGTGAAATATATATGCATGGGACCCGAATTAGAGTTTATGTGCTAGATGTGTTTAGAGGAAATAAGGGGCCTATAATTCATGTAAGCCGTTCACATCCTGGATTAGTGGAAGCTTTATTTGAGCAAGAAGTTCCTGAAATGCAGGATAAAAAAGTGGAAATAGTGAATGTGTCAAGAGAAGCAGGGCATAGATCTAAAATAGCTGTGAAGTCCAATGATAAAAGTGTGAATGCTATAGGGGCCACAATAGGGCCTGTGGGCAGCAGAGTTAGAAATGTGATGAACGAATTAGGTGGCGAGAAAATAGATATTATTGAGTATTCGGATGACCCAGCCCAGTTTGTGAAAAATGCTTTATCCCCTGCAAAAGCTTCAAAAGTGGAAATACTTTCAAAATTGCAAAAAGAAGCACGAGCATGGGTGCCTGAATATCAGCTTTCGCTAGCAATAGGTGCTGTAGGGCAAAATGCTAGATTAGCTGCAAGGCTAACAGGTTGGAAAATAGATATTTTAGCGGATGAAAAAGGTGAATAAATATGGCAGCAAAAATAAAAGTAAGCGCCTTAGCAAAGGAGCTAGGCAAAACCAGTAAAGAGGTTTTAGCCTATATAAATGACGATTTAGGCGAATATATCTCTTCGCCATCTGCTGCTTTAGAGCCGCCAATAGAAAGAAAGGTTCGCGAAAAGTTTCCTGCTCCTGTAAAAGAGGAAAAAGTAGAAGAACCTGTTGAAAAAGTTGAAATTGTTTCAGGTTTAGTAACTAAATTAGAAACTAAGGCTGTTGAAAAAGCAGATGAGCTTCAAGAAGAGCCAAAATCAGAAGAAGAATCAGTCAAAGATTCTGCTCCTGAAATAGATGCACCTAAATTAGATATACCTAAACCAAAAGCACCTAGAATTGCGAACAATCCATTTTTAACTAATGCGCGCCCTAGTGCTAAAATGGGTCAATCTATTAAAGGGTTTAGACGAGGTAGAAAAGACCAAACCGGTGAGGGCTTCAAACCTAATCAAAGAGCAGGCTCTGATGGACAGCGTCAATCACAAGATGGAGCTTCACCATATAAAAAGTCTACAGAAATAGATTCTCAAAAAAATCAAGCTCCGTATAAATCTACTAAAAGCGGAAAAGGTGGTGCTAGATTTGGAGGCACACAAGGTGCTTTTGGCAGAAGAGGCGGCAAACCTGTAAAACAGAGAAAATCTAAAAAAGATAAACGTCAAGAGTTTGAGGAGATGGAAGCACGCACAATTGGTGGTGTTGAAATCTCTGATGGCGGTGGAAAAGTAATTCGTTTACGACAAGGTGCTACACTAAATGACTTTGGAGACAAAATAGAGGTTTCACCTGCAGATTTAGTAACTGTGCTTTTCAAACTCGGTGAAATGGCTACTGTTACTCAGTCTCTTGATGAAGATACCTTTATTCTTTTAGGAGAGGAGTTAGGTTATAAAATTCAAATGGTCACTCCTGAAGAAGAAGATAAAGAGATTTTATCAGAGTTTGATATAGATTTAGATAAAGAAGCTCAAGATGAAGAGGGCCTTGAACCAAGAGCGCCTGTGATCACAGTGATGGGACATGTGGATCACGGAAAGACAAAACTTCTTGATGCTATAAGACATGCAAATGTGGTAGAGGGTGAAAAAGGCGGAATCACACAGCATATTGGTGCTTATAAAATAAATGTAAAACATGATGGCCGCCCAAGATCTATGACATTTATTGACACACCAGGTCATGAGGCTTTCACTGCTATGAGAGCGCGCGGTGCAGAAGTTACTGATATAGCTATTTTAGTGGTGGCAGCAGATGATGGTATTATGCCACAAACTATTGAAGCATTAGATCATGCTAAAGCTGCTGATGTGCCAATAGTGGTAGCTGTAAATAAAATAGATGCTACAGGTGCAGACCCTGCTAAAGTTAGAGGCCAATTAGCCGAATATGAGTTAGTCAGTGAAGAATATGGCGGTGATACTATGTTTGTGGACATATCAGCGAAAAATGAAACAAATATAGATAAACTCTTGGAAGCGGTTTTGCTAACTTGTGATGCTACGCTTGATTTGAGAGCAAATCCGAATATGTTAGCACGAGGCACTGTAATAGAGGGGCATTTAGATAAAGGCAGAGGTGCTGTGGCTACATTATTAGTTCAAAGCGGCACTCTAAACATTTATGATCCGCTAGTGGCAGGTGAAACTTTTGGAAAAGTAAGGGCTATGTTTGATGAGGCTGGAAATACAATTGAGAAAGCAGAACCATCCACGCCTGTTAGAGCTTTAGGGCTTTCTGCAGTGCCAAGCGCAGGTGATTCATTTTTGATAGCAGAAGATGATAAAGTAGCGCGTCAAATCGCTCAAATGAGAGAAAGTAGCAATAGAGCAGCCGAGCTAGCAAAGCGCCATAAGAGAGCAACACTTGAATTCTTTAAAGAGGCTGTGGAGCAAGGTAAACTTGATATTTTGAATTTGATTATAAAAGGTGATGCGTCAGGTTCTGTAGAAGCATTAGAAGATGCATTAGTCAAAATTGACACAGGTGAGGGCATTGGTTTACGAATTATCCATAGAGGCGTAGGAGCTGTGACTCAAAACGATGTGAACTTAGCTACTGTAGACAATGCTGTGATTATAGCTTTCAATGTGAAACCTGAACAAAAAGTAGAGGAATATGCTTCAAGAGAGGGTGTAGATATAAAGCAGTATTCTATAATTTATAAAGTGATAGAAGATGTGGAAGCAGCACTAAAAGGTATGTTAAAACCTGAATATGAGGAAGTAGAAACCGGTCAGGCTACTGTTTTGCAAGTTTTCAAATCGTCTAAGTTTGGAAATATAGCAGGTTCAAAAGTGGATTCTGGAATTATCACTCGTGGTTCATTAGCAAGGGTTAAGCGTGATGATGAGATAGTTGCTGATAATTTGAAAATAGAATCTTTGCGTAGAGAAAAAGATGATGTGAAAACTGTTAAAAAAGGTATTGAATGCGGAATTGGATTTGGTGATTATAACGATGTGAATCCTGGTGACACAATTATCACCTATGAGATGAAACTAGTTGAACCAAAATAATGGAAATAGCAGATGCTAAAAGCAAAGTTGCAAAAAAAGAGCGCTTACAACATATTATAAGAAATATAGTAGCAGATGTTTTAGAGTTTGAACTCGCTGATAAACGATTAGGATTAGTAACTATTTTAGATGTGCAAGTAAGTGGAGATTTTAAACACGCAAAGATTTTTTGGTCTGTTTTAGGAGGAGAAAAAGCTGCAAAGGTAAATTCTGAAGCTCTCAATAGCGCTAGAGGCAGAATCAGAACAGCGTTAGCAAAAAAAATAAATCTCAAAACAGCACCCGAAATAGAGTTTATTTATGATGAGGTCGAAAAAAATGTGGAATCTATAGATAGTTTAATTGAGTTAGCTCATAAAGCAGACTCTAAAATCCAAAAGAAAGCTAAAAAAGCTCATTTCGCAAATAGTGATCAGCCTTATAAAACGAATGTTTCTCAAATAAAGGAATCTGAAATATCTAATGAGCAAACCTAAAAGCAATCCAGATGTAAATGGATTTTTATTAGTAGATAAGGATATAGACTGGACATCTCATGATGCCGTTGCAAAATTGAGAAATCTTTTTCATCAGAGAAAGGCAGGTCATGCTGGAACTCTTGATCCGTTTGCAAGCGGCTTACTTATTATAGCATTTGGCAAGTCCACAAAACTCATAGACCGCTTTCAAGCGCTCCCAAAAACTTATATTGCCACCATTCAATTAGGAGTGTCTACTAATACAGATGACTTGACAGGTGAAAAAATAAAAACTCAAAATCCTGACAAGATTCAAAAGCGTTTATCTGAATTAGATGATAAAAAAATTAAGACCCAAGCACGAGCTTTTTTAGGTTTTTCGTATCAAAGGCCATCTGATTTTTCAGCTAAAAAAGTGGACGGGGTGCGTGCGTATAAAAAAGCTCGTGCTGGTCAAGAGTTTGAACTTGACAAAAAACCTATTTTTGTTTATGAGTTTGAAGTGTTAAATATAAAACAAGAAAAATCGAATATAGATAAAAATGAAAACTGCATAAATGTGGAAGCAAAAATAGTTTGCTCCTCTGGCACATATATAAGATCTATAGCTAGAGATATGGGAGAAGCTTTGCAAGTTGGCGGACATTTGCAAACTCTAAGACGAACTGCAATAGGCGAGTATAATGTAGATAATGCATATAGCATTTCCAAGCTTATCAAATCTGGAAAACAGTTTACACAAATTAGCGTAAATAAAGAGCCAGCTGAAATTGGATACGGCGCTGTGATTGGTAAATTTGAAACTATGCATAAGGGTCATATCGCAATTGTGAATTATTTAGTGAAGCGGTGTTTAGAAAATAAACTCAAACCAAGAGTTATAATTGTAGGTGATAAAAATGCAAATAAAAATCTTGCAAGAGAAAAAGCTTTGCGATTATGCGGCGCTCAAAAAATAGATTATATAGATTTAGGTTCACGCATTCAATATATGGATTATTCATCTTTTGCAAAAGATTATTTATCAGATAAATGGAATGTGAAGCTGCTTGTAATGGGTGAGGGAACAGGTTTTGGAGCTGGTGCACTTGGCACGATTGAAAAAGTAAAAGAGTTAAAACTTTTTGAAGTAGAAACTTTTCAATTGCTTCCGAATATATCATCTACAAAAATTCGTGAATATATCAAATGTAAAAAGTATTCAGAAGCTGAAAAGCTGCTCGGCAGGAAGATAGATAAGGGACTGTTAGAAAGTTTAAAATGTTAGATTTAAAAACTATTCCTAAAGCACATTTGCATTTGCATTTTGCAGGCTCTATGCAAGAAAAAACTTTGAAAGAGCTTTCATACAAATATGGTGTAAAAGTGCCTGACTCTTTTTATAATAAACCTTTTGATAGCATTCCTGCAACTAAAAGAGGGTGGCATTTATTTCAAGAGCTTTATGATATAGCATCCAGCTGCATTCAAACAGAGGATGATTTTAGACGCATAATTATTGAAGAGGGTTTGCAAGATAAAAATGATGGTGCAAAGCGTTTAGAGATGCAAATTAATCCTACAGATTATTTACATATTGGGAAAACTATTCAAGGCGTGCTAGATTTAGCATGCGATCAGGCAAAAATCACATCACGAGAAACTGGTGTGGAAATAGCAGTTATTGCTGCCACTTCAAGAACTGCTTCGCCTAAAATAGCAGAAGATATTGCAAAAGCTGCTATAAACTATGCAGGAGATGGTGCAGGTGAAATAGTGGCATTTGGTTTGAGCAATGATGAACTTGCAGGTAAAACAGAGAGCTTTGCAAATGCTTTCAAGATTGCAAAGAGCGCCGGGCTAAAATCCGTGCCCCACGGAGGCGAACTCTTAGGACATGAGCATATCTGGCAAATAGTTAGAGCCCTGAAACCAGACAGAATAGGGCACGGAGTGAGAGCCACAACTGATCATTTCATTTTGCAGAAATTTGCAATGGAAAAGATTGCTTTGGAAGTGTGTCCTACTTCAAACGTGGCTCTTGGAGTTTTTAAAAGTCAGTTAGATGTTCCTATAAGAGAGTTGCTTGGATCAGGCGTTAAGTTTTCCATAAATGCAGATGATCCGCTTTTGTTTAAATATCGTTTATTAGATCAGTATAAAATCCTGAGAGAGAAAAATGGACTTTTTGATAGAGAACTTATTCGCATTGCAAAAATGTCTATTAAATCCTCATTTGCTTCTAGCTCCCAAAAGCGAAAATGGTATGAGGAGCTAGAAGCAATAAAATACTAGTTTTGAAAAAGATATGAAACTAACCGCAACAAGATTAGACGCTACTAATTTAAAAAATTTTATTCTGTAAATGAGATAATTGTAGCAGTAAAAGTTATAGTAGATAACTATTTTATTTATGTAGTTTTAGTAATTTTTAAATTACAATTCATAATATTAAACTATCTGAGTTTTACAATATAACTTTTTAAATTACTTTTTTTAACTTCGGAAGCTTCTATAACGTTTTCAAGCATATTTAAATTTAGTTTATCTGTATAAAAAGATTTAGCTAACTCTTCAGTTGTGTCTATATTCAATAAATTACCGCCAAATATTTCTCTACCTTTTTCAATTTGTGCTAATACAAAATTATAGGCATCTTTCGAGTTGATAAACCCTTTTGATTCTAACCTTGCAAATTGACCTAATATAATAATTGCAGACATATTCTTATTTGATCTGAGCTTTCCGACTCGTCCCTTTACAAGATTTCCTCTTTGATTTTTTGATACTCCGCTTAAATCTATTACAGAAATTCCTAATGAAAAGAAAAAGCAGGGATATTTTTTATCAATTGTATCATAAATGAAAAAGGTTCTACTGTAATTATCTATCTCATTCTTTATAGCAGTATTATGTAAAAAATGTTCACATTCTAAATGTAAACTCAATGGAGAGCCTTTAACTGAATTTACCTTTTCAGATGGTAGTACATTTAAACGCTTAATAAACTTGTTTGATTCTTTTTGTGTTTTTGTTTTGTTAAGAATAGATTTGAGAGAGATAGCTTTATGCACTAAAATCAAACTCACTTAAGTTTGTTTCTACGCCTTTATAGTTTTTGTAAAATTTTTCAAAATCTTTTTCATTTTTCTTTTCCTTCGTGGATAGTGGTTCTGTCATAAAATTAATTAAAGAATCAACCTTGTCTTTTTTTAACTCATATACAGAACCAAATGATACACCAGCCATTACTCTCTCCCTTTTAAATAATATTTTTCTACATATAGTATATCATATATTTTTTATAGTTTATAATTCCAATAAAGTATATCTTTATAGCAAGTTTATAGTTTCTAATTAGAATTTTTGTTTCAAGTTGCAAATAAAAAATCTATCTGGATTATTATAAATTATATTATAATAGTCTATTCAGTTTGTAGCTATACCACTAGCTATACCACTAGTATTCAAATACCAAATATATTCTCTTAATTGAGAAAATCTTTTCTCAGAGTGACGAGTCCACTGTATTAGTAACTTTTAGTTTACCTTTATTTTTCCCATTATTAGTTTTTAATTCTTTTGGTATATATTTAAGTAAGAATTGAATCGCTTCTTTTCTTTTTTTATAAGATTTATTTTTTAATAATTCCACTGCATCTGAATTAAAATTTCTAATTTTAAACACTTCATTAGCAAATTTAGAAAGTCCTTTATTATTATAAACTCTTATAATGTTAGAATATTCCAAATTTTCTAATTTATTTAATTCTAATGTGTATTGTTTTTCAATATCTAAAGACTTTAGAACTTTAAAACCCTCCTTTAGATCACCAATTTTTTTAGGATTATTTAAACGGAATTTCTGACTCTCAAACTCTAACCACGATTTAGTTTTATTAAGTGCAACTTTTCCTTTATCTTTGAGAAATTGTTTATAAATTTTATTTTTGATATCGTTAACATTGCTTTTAGAGCAACGTTTATAATCTTTAAATATTTCTAAGAATTTTTCATCTAAAAAAAGATTTTCTATCTCAGAAAGTTTAATAGTATAAATATTGTTTTTTGATAAATTTTTGATATTTTCTTCTGTATGAAAATCTTGATCAATTAATCCGAATGCTTTATTACACTTATTTGGAATTTTATTATATGCTTTTGTATAATTAATTACATTTCCACAACCATTTAAACCACGTATAGTAAATTTATCTTCTAATAATAACTCATAAATTTTAGCGTCATTTTCGCTTTCAACAAATAAAATATCTTTTATGCTACCTAATATTTCTAATAATAAACTTTCAGGCAAGTCTTTTAATATAGGAATTTCTTCAATATCCCAATTTTCAATTTGATTCTTATCTTTTGAATATGATTTTATCCAAAATTTGTTTGCAATTCTTGATTGTGCAAATTGAATATTGTGTGTTACATAAACAAAAGTTAAGTCGCGTCTTTCAGATTCTAATTTATTCCAAAGTTTATCTAATAATGAATTGTGCAAAAAACTTTCTGGCTCATCTATAAAAATAATAGATTCTTTTTTTGCAATGATAATTTCAATTATATATAGTAGAATAGCCTTTTCTCCATCGCTACATAAATGTGCTAAATATGTATTATGTTTATTTTTAATATATATATTACGATCATCCGGGGAAATAAATATTTCTTTTTGAAGTAAATTATTCCAAATTTTAGCAATTTTATCGAAAAGTGATTGTCTGGCATTTTTGTTATATTTTGCATTGTTGTCTTCGTAGATTAAATAATTAAGTAATTCAGGCAACCTATTTGTTATATTGTTAACATAATCAATTTGCATTGAATATTCTCTGTCTTTTTTAAGAATATATGGTTTTTTCGTATCTTCTAAATTATCTTCTTTTTCTTCCAATTTAAGTTTAGTTGGAATACTATTAATTATTGGAACGAATAATAATTTCTGAGCACTAATGTTTACAATATCATTTTGTTTTATATTTTTTGAAAAATCTGAAAACTGATTTTCTTTAATTTCTAATAATTTGTTTAACATAATAATTAGATTAGTTTTCCCACTTCCGTTTGCACCTATTAAGACAGTATTATGATTAAAATAATTAAATTCCTTAAACAGATTGAATACTATTCCAATTTCGTTATATATGTTTATTATTTTATTGACTTCTTCAGAAAAAAAACTAAAAAGATCATTTACTTCAGAATTGGAAATTTCTTTCTTTTTCTCTGGAATTTGTATAAAAATTCTGTAAAAATAATCTAACGAATCAATAATTCTTCCAAAACTTATATTTATATAATTATAAGAATGTAGTATTTTCATTTTCTCTTTCGATAACAATTTAACTGAATTTTTTGATTTTTCAATTTTAAATAACACTTTCTTTAATTCCTTATTCTTATCTTGAAATTTTTTTCTATAAGTTACAGAATTGAAATAATCATATATTTTTAGGCTATTGTTTATGTTTTCAGTAAGTTTATTGACTATATCTTCAATTTTTTCTTCTTCCATTATTATATAAATTTACCCTTTCTACAAAATATCATATGCAAAATATATTCAAAATTTATATTCACAATCGTTACACCTGTATTTAGGGTCATTGCCAGTCACACAACATCCGCCTAGATATAGTCTACCATTTTCTACATTTTTCATTAGACTATCTGAAAAATTAGGAAAACCGTATAGAATTTTGGCAATATTTTTATTTTCGCATTTTGGACATTTCACTATTATATTATAACACAAAATTCTAGTTCTATTCTATATCTCGCATCTCATAATCTTTTTATTTTTTGTTGTTATAGTATATCAATTATTATAGTCCAATACTTTAAATATAAATTTATGATTTTATTTTTATTAGTTAAGTACGTTTTTACTGCATAATTTTTATATTGAGATTGTAAAATATACCCCTTTTACAGGTAAATTGCAGGTAAAAAGAAAACTTTTTTATAAAAGAAGTATTTTAATTTATTCAAAGATATTATTTTGAGTTACTTTATTTATCTGATAGTGAGAGAGTATTTCATTGCTTTCAAGTAGAAATCAAACTTCGAAAAATTTTTAAAATGATAGAGAAAAAGTGATTTGAGGAGCTAGAAGCAATAAAATACCAGTTTTGTATATTTGAAATATATAGTTTTTTGAAAACTTAGGGTTTTTATTACAAAAATGTTATAAAGATGCGCTAATTATCAAATTATTCTAATATAAAGTCAGGACTAGTTTATACTTAATATAGATACTTGAAAGGTAATTCATAATGAAAAAAGATAATAAAATTCAAAAAGACACCAAGCGCCATTTCTGGACTAAAAATAAGAAAATTGCAGCAAGTTTGTCTGCCATAGCAGTGGCATTTGGCGGGAGTGTTGCCTTTTATAAGATAAACGAATATAATGGTGCAGTAAGAGACTTTCAAGATGCAAATGCTAGAATTGTGCAGGCAAAAGAATCGCTAAAAAGCACAGATTCTGATTTGAATAAAGCATTGAAATATAAAGACGCTCAAGTAAAAGACAAGAAGGTGCTAAAAACTTTGAAAGACACCAATAAAAAAGCACAAGAGGTGCTAAATGTTCCAGTAGAAGATATGAAATCTAGCTTGGATGAAATAAGAGGTCAAACAACTCAATTAAATGCCCTAGCAGACACTTACCAAGTGGCAGCAGACGCTTTGCGAGACCAAATAGGTGTAGTCCACAAGTCAAGATTTGATAAATCAAAAGACAACCTAGTTTCATTAATTAAAACTGCAAATGACCTAAAAGAGCAAGACCATTCACAAGTGATCGATCAAGCAAAAGTGGAAAACTTGAAAAAAGAAATTGAGAATTCAAATAAAATAATTACAGCAGTAAAAGTTATATTTGACAACTATTTTACTCACGCAGACTCAGTTGATAAATCGCATTCTGCACTAAAAAAAGCTATTGACGAATTGAACTCTG
>JAITBJ010000081.1 GCA_031283665.1 Candidatus Opitulatrix cubana | reverse complement strand
ACTGAAAAAGCTGCAAATGATTTGTTAGCTGCGTTAGATAAGTCTAAATCAAGTTTTGAACTAATTGACAAAACCGAAAAAGCATATACTCGTAAACCTTATATGCCTTATACCACTTCTACACTTCAGCAAGATGCTTCACGAAGATTGAGAGCATCTGTTAGAGATATTATGTCTGCAGCGCAGTCTCTTTATGAAAATGGATTTATTACTTAGATGAGAACAGATTCACCGTCTTTATCTGAAGAAGCCACTCATGCTGCACGAGAATCTGCTATTTCACACTTTAGCAAAGATTCAGTACCAGCCTCTCCAAGAGTTTATGCCGTAAAAAGCAAAAATGCGCAAGAGGCTCATGAAGCGATTCGCCCAGCAGGCGCAAAATTTAAAGACCCAGAATCTTTAGGAGCATCGGTTTCTGATTTTGAAAAAGAGCTTTATGCGCTTATTTGGAGAAGAACCCTTGCATCGCAAATGAATGATGTGAAAGGTGTGACAGTAAATTATAAATTGCAAAAAGATAATGCTGCTTTCACTGCTAGCGGCACAACTATAACAGATAAAGGCTTTTTAGCGGTTTATGCTGATTTAGACAATGATAAAAAAGATGTTTCAAATCAAAAGCTGCCTAATTTAGAAAAAGGTGTGCTAATTGCAAATGCTGATATTCAAGTTCAGCTGCACGAAACTATGCCGCCTGCAAGATATACAGAGGCAAGTTTGATTAAGAAATTAGAAGAGCTTTCAATTGGCAGACCATCAACTTATGCGTCCACTATTGCCACTCTTCGAGCAAGAGAATATATTACAGAAAAGCGAAATCCGCTTATTCCTACTTGGACCGCTTTTGCAGTTGTGAGCCTTTTAGAAAAGCAAGTGCCTGAGCTTTTAGATTATGAGTTCACTGCCACTATGGAAAACGGTTTAGATGAAATTGCCGCAGGAAAAATGGATGGCAAAAAATATCTTCATGAGTTTTATTATAATGTAGGCAAGCTTGGACTTCATAATTTAGCAGAAAAGCTCAATGATATAAATGCTAGAGATGTTAACACTCTTGAACTTGGAGAGGGTATAATTTTGAGACATGGAAGATATGGTTCATTTTTTGAGGATGAAAACAGAAAAATGCCTGATGGGGTCACTCCTGTAAGAGTTAGTGTGCCAGATGATATTCCACCTAGTGAAGTAAATCTTGATTTGGCAAAAAAGCTGCTAGAAGAGGCTAAAAAGAAAGATAAAGTGCTAGGACACGACCCTAAAACAGGTTATGAAATTGTTTTGAAAAATGGAAAATGGGGCGATTATATAAGTGAGGTGCTGCCAGATGGCTCCAAAGGAAAACCCAAAACAGCTTCACTTTTCAAAAATATGACTTCTGAAAATATCACACTTGATGACGCTTTAAAACTTTTGTCTCTTCCAAGATTAGTTGGTAAACATCCGAAGCTCAAAGCAGATATTTTTGCATACAACGGCCGATTCGGACCTTATTTAAAAGCGGCTTCAGAAACTCGATCGCTTCCTACTGAAGAAGACATTTTCACAATTAAAGAGGATGATGCTATCAAATTAATTGACACTCCAAAAACGAGAGGCAGAGGTTCGGCAGCTGCTCTCAAAGTGTTCGGTGCAGACCCAGAAAACGGAAAAATAGTGCTAGCGAAAAATGGCAGATTTGGTTTATATATCACGGATGGAGAGGTTAATGCTTCTCTTCCAAGAGGCAAAGATGTAGAGGCTATGAAGCCAGAAGAAGCGTATAAATTGCTTGCTGAAAAACGAGCAAAATCATCTTAATATAAACTGCTAAAATGGAAAAAGGCTTGTTCATCTCTTTTGAGGGAGGCGATGGCACAGGCAAGTCTACGCAGGTAAGGCTTTTTCACAAATGGATTGTTAGTCAGTTTGATCCATATGCGGTTTTAACATTTGAACCTGGCGATAGCGCTTTTGGAAAAGAAATCAGAGAAATAGTTATGCATCGCAAATCAAAATCTAAAAACGACGAAATATCTGCCAAAACGCAAGCACTTCTTTTTGCTCTTGACAGGTCATATCATGTAGATAATTTAATTTTGCCAACATTAAAAAGCGGTAAGACGGTTATCACTGATAGATATTTTGATTCGTCAGTGGCTTATCAAGGTGAAGCAGGGGGTTTAGCAGATGAGCAGATTTATGATTTGAATATATTTGCCACTGGTGGACTTTTACCAGATATTACTTTTCTAATAGACCGTGATCCAGAAAAAGCCGTGCCAAAAGCAAAGTCAAACACAGGGAAAAAATATGATCGGTTTGAGGAAAAAAGTCTTGAATATCATAGACTAATTAGGAAAAAGTATTTTGAGTTTGCGAAAAGCGATAGCCGATGGGAAATAATAGATGGTGAAGCTGATATCAAAACTGTGAGCAAACGCATTCAAGAGGCATTTTTGAAAAGGGTAAATGATGCAGGCTTCGTGGGATAAAGTAATAGACCAGGAAACAGTTGTTTCTTTTTTGCAAAAGACTGTGGAGAATAAAAATAAATATATGCCTCAGTCGTGGCTTATTACAGGTCCGCCTGGGTCTGG
>JAITBJ010000047.1 GCA_031283665.1 Candidatus Opitulatrix cubana | reverse complement strand
AATACGAAACCCATGGCACATCAGGCTCATCCCAGCACTGGTCTCGTGCACAGGCTTTCATTCTTTGCATTGGATTTTTATACCAAACAGTGAAAAGCCCTGTAGGAGTTTCCCATCCTTGTTTGCCGCTATACATAGCAAACTCACTCACTTGCTTACCATCATCATAAAGTGTGACAGAATATGAGCCTAAAGATATCACAACTATTTTTGAAAACTTTCCAGATTCTGCTTTTGCAGGGCCTACTACAAAATGAAAATTGAAAGCTGAATTACTGTTCAAACTTTTTGCCACTTTTTTTGTGAGATCGTCAACATTTTTTACTTCTACGCCATCAACACCTTTTTCTAACTGCTTCACACTTCTGCCGGAATTGTCAACTAGCTCAATTGAATTAGAACCTGAATAATTTACATTTTCTGCTGCTATATGGTTTATTAAATCTTTCACTTTTTTCTCGCTAAATGATAAAGTAAGCGTTCCGTTTTGCAAATCAGATTTAGTGCCTACTATAGATGCTATATCAGAGCGGGTTACTATATACGCAGGATGATTATCAGCTGTGAATTGAGATGCCTTAGCGGTCAGTTTATTAAAGTCAGCAAGCGCGATTTCAGCTTGATCACGTTTAATTTTGGGTTCTCTTTTAGCAATTGCCACATTTATTTTCGCATTTAGATTTCCATTATTTAAATTAGCATCTATATCGTACAGGGTTTGATTTTCGTCTATTGCTAAACCTGAAGTGCCGCCCACAATTTCAATATCATTTATATTAGAGTTATAAACTAAATTAGCATTCTCAAATCTTTTTTGCCCGTGTGCCAGCTTATCCATTAAAAAATTATTTACTTTATCGCCGTCAATTAAATAATTCACATTTTGATTTTTATGCCACACGGGCAAAAATCTAATTACAGGATTTGCACTTTGATTTTCACCTAATACATTTATAGCTGCGGTTGGTGCATCATAAATTAGTTTCAAATCATTTATATTTGCATTTGTCTCAGAAGAAAACTTGCTATTTGAAAAGTTCAAATCTACTTTTCCAAATTGGCTGTCAATTGTATCAACTATCTGCTCATAATCCATACCTGATACATTAGCGCCTAAAATATAAGTTCCGGGAAGCGCTCTTTCTTCGTAGTATTTATTTAGCGAAAAAAATGTAGTAGTGATAATTATCAAACTTGCTGCACAGATTAAAATATAAAACGGTGTTTTAGAATAATTGAAACGACTTTTTCTAGTTCGAAACTTTAGAACTAGTTTCATTTTTGTTTGGAAGCGGCGTCAACTAATCCAATAAATAAAGGATGAGGCTGTGTAGGGCGGCTTTTAAACTCAGGGTGCGCCTGTGTGGAAACATAAAACGGATGAACGCTTTTAGGCAGCTCCACAAACTCCACAAGTGAATTATCAGGAGATGCGCCCGAAATCACCAAGCCGTGCTCCTCTAGTTGAGGTCTATAATCATTATTCACCTCATAACGATGACGATGGCGTTCGCAGATTTCACTTTCTTTATATAATTTTTCAACTACAGAACCTTTTTTCAAATGAGCCGGATAAGAACCAAGCCTCATAGTGCCGCCCATATCGCCTGAACCCTCAACAATTTTTTTCTGCTCCTCCATTGTGCTAATCACAGGGTTTTTTGTTTTAGGGTCAAACTCTGTTGAAAAAGCATCTTGAAGCCCAAGCACATTTTGTGCATATTCTATCACCATAGATTGCAAACCTAAACACAGGCCCAATGCTGGCAGTTTATTAACGCGTGCATATTTCAAAGCATTGACTTTGCCCTCAATGCCGCGAATCCCAAATCCGCCTGGCACCACAATAGCATCTACATCAGCAAGCTGCTCTTTTGCACCAGCATCTGTTTTGCAAT
This sequence comes from Candidatus Opitulatrix cubana, assembly GCA_031283665.1. GTDB lineage: Bacteria > Actinomycetota > Actinomycetes > Actinomycetales > Bifidobacteriaceae > Opitulatrix > Opitulatrix cubana. Next base: position 1,517 of record JAITBJ010000047.1, on the reverse strand, counting down.
TGTCAGATGCGACCCATTTGATAATAGTGCGAACATTGTTAGCAAATCCTCCTGCTTTCACAGCTTCTATCACTGAAAGATAAGCATCTGGAAGATCTATATATTTTCCTACAATTGCTACCACCACTTCTTTTTCAGGCTCGCGAACTCTTTTCAAAAGTTTATTCCAGCTAGTCCAATCTACATCTTGAAATGGCATATTTAATCGACGTATAACATAAGCATCTAAATGCTCTTTATGCAAAATCTTTGGAACCTCATAAAGAGATGATGCATCCACGCAGTTTACTATTCCCTCAGTGTCTACACCTGTCATAAGAGCGATTTTACTTTTAGCAGAATCAGACACAGGGCGGTCAGATCTCAAAACTAAAGCATCAGGAATAATACCTATTGAGCGCAAAGTGGAAACCGAATGCTGAGTAGGCTTTGTTTTCTGCTCATGAGACGGACCAATATATGGCACTAATGAAACATGAACAAATGCCACATTGTTCATTCCTAAATCTTGCCTAACTTGACGAGCTGCTTCCAAAAAAGGTTGAGATTCTATATCTCCTACTGTGCCGCCTATCTCTGTGATAATCACATCTGTGTCTGGGCTCGCTTTTGCTCTCATACACATTTTAATCTCATCTGTAATATGCGGAATCACTTGAACTGTGTCTCCTAAATACTCGCCTTTTCTTTCGCGATTAATAACAGATGAATAAACTTTTCCTGTGGTCACATTAGCACTTTGATCCAGCTCCACATCTAAAAATCTTTCATAATGCCCTATATCTAAATCGGTTTCTGCGCCATCATTTGTTACAAACACTTCACCATGCTGAAAAGGGTTCATCGTGCCAGGATCTACATTTATATAAGGGTCTAATTTTTGCATTGTAACTGATAAACCTCTACTTCTCAAAAGGCGGCCTAATGAGGATGCTGTGATGCCTTTTCCAAGAGAAGAAACTACTCCGCCGGTGACGAAAATATGCTTGGTAATATGTTCATCTTTCAACGGGTTTCCGACCATATATATAGAATACCATATCAGACAAGTTTAAACTCTGGAAAGGTCAAAAAAATTATCAAAACTAATTTTTTTCGCAAGTTTTTAAGGCGCTAAACTGATAAACTTAAGATATGTCTTCAAGTAAATCAGATAATGCTTCTAACACATTAGATGATGATAAGATAATTAACCAATTTCAAGGGTATTCTTATGGTTGGCACAGTGAAAACGATTTAGGGAAAAACGCTAAAACAGGCATAGATGCCGAGACTGTGAAACAGATTTCAAAATCTAAAAATGAACCAAAATGGATGCTTGATATCCGCCTCAAAGCGCTTGAAGAGTTTTTCAAAATGCCTATGCCAAAGTGGGGTGCTGATTTATCTGATTTTGACTATAACAGTTTCAAATACTTTGTGCGTCCTACAGATAAACAGGCTCAAAATTGGGAAGATTTGCCGCCTGATATTTTAGAGACTTATGAAAAATTAGGAGTGCCTGAATCCGAAAGAAA
>JAITBJ010000040.1 GCA_031283665.1 Candidatus Opitulatrix cubana | reverse complement strand
ACCGCCATATCGGTGAGTTCCATTACCTTCAAGAGATTGATATCCTAAAGCATCAGAAAAGGTTATCTTCCAGCCTGTTGGCAGTTTAAGGATAATATTAACGTGTCTATCAGCTTCTCCTGCTCCCCACGTAAAGTTTTTAGCACCTGTGTTTTGACTAAAATGAAGTATTTTAGTATTAGGATCATAACGGAAAGTGATATATTGACCACCAAGTTCTGCTGTTCCGAGTCTAAAAATGAATTGACCAGCGCCTTGAATAGAGCTATAGGCGTTATAAGCTCCACCGCTTGTTAGCACCGCATTTGAGGAGGGTTGGGGAACAGCATCTATTCCACGCGAGCTCATTGGTAAAGCGCCGTTTCCAGTTATTACGCTATTTGCAGGAAAACTATTTGTGCCTGTTCCACCTTTGCTTATTGGAAGCGGCGATGATGCACTATCTGTAAACGAGCGCAATTCATATCCCCCAATTCCGCAAATTATTCCAAATGTTAATATGGTTAGAGCTGCTCCAATTTTGTTTATTCTGTTTTTCATTTCTATCTCTTTCTGTATAGTAGCTTTGCAATAAATTATGTCTACAATTTATTACCTTCTTGTTATAGTTTACAAAAAAATCGCCGAACCCCCCCCATGCACTCAATTATAACATTTTGATAACATTTTATTCCAAAAAGTTTTTAAATATGTTGTTATAAAACCTCTTATAAGTTGCGGCGTTTGGTTTTTTATTATGATGCCAGTAATAATTCGTGGTTTGAAAATCCTAAAACCAAATGAAGCTTGCGTTTTTACGCTGACTAACGGGAAGCAAAAAACTAATGATTTGCTTGGTAATCTATTAGTTGTTTTGTGTGGCAACAAAGAAACTCAGCCTGTAGTTAACAGCGGGACTTAGAATTGAAACGTGAAAAAAAGATAAACTCTTAAAAATAAGAAACTGGCGGCTGACCGCCGAAATCTTATAAATTTTTTGTTTTATGTTATACTGTAAATATGATTGAAAGACTTTTAAATATAAAAAAGTATATTAGTGCCGGAAAGGTTATGGTCCTTTTTGGGCCAAGAAGATCTGGCAAAACTACGCTTTTGAAAAGTTTTCTTGCAGATGCTAAAAATGAAACTGTTTTATTTCTAAACGGTGATAGATATGATGTTCGCAACCGTTTACTTCCTGAAAACTTTGCTGATTTTGAGCTCAGCTTAAAAGGTTTGGATATTTTGGCTATTGACGAAGCGCAAAACATTCCTAGAATTGGGGAAACGCTAAAACTTATTATTGACGAATATCCAAACATAGCAATTATTGCTACAGGTTCTTCTTCATTTGATTTGCGAGAACAGATTGGCGAACCGTTAGTTGGTAGAAAATCAACAAATATATTATATCCGTTTTCAATTTTAGAACTTAAAAATTGGCGGCTGACCGCCGAAATTTTAGAAAATACAATAATATACGGATTTTATCCAAACTCTATAATTGCAAAATCAGATTCTGATCGTGAAGAATTTTTATATGAATTGGTTGATTCGTTGCTCCTAAAAGACATTTTGTCTTATAAAGATATAAAGTCGCCAGAAGTGATATATAATTTATTAAAATTGTTGGCGTATCAAATTGGTAATGAAGTTTCCACAAATGAACTCTCAAATAAACTCGGAATTCATAAAGATACAGTCAATCGATATTTAGATCTTTTGGAAAAATCATTTGTAATAATAAAAATTTTTGGATTTAGTGCAAATTTGCGAAATGAAGTAACTAAAAAACCAAAATATTATTTTCAAGATGTGGGTGTACGAAACGCTATTATTCGTGATTTTACTCCTATTGGTCAACGCAAGGACAAAGGAGCGCTGTTTGAAAACTGGGCAATAATGGAAAGAGTAAAACGAAACTCGTATGCAAAATATAATGCAGAATTAAAGTTTTGGCGCAATTATCAGGGAAACGAAATTGATTTGGTAGAAATAAAAGATGCAAAACTTTCTCTTTATGAGTTTAAGTATTCTAGTACAAACGCAAAAGTACCAAAACAATTTGCAAAAAATGTGAAATTTGAAACATTTGATGTAATTTACAAAGATAATGTTTTTGAATGGTTAACTAGTTTCTAAAACCCGCATTACTCAACAGTAAACTGGTTTAAAAAATAACATTTTGATAACATTTTGTTTTTTAAAAAGCTTAAATCTTTTTATTTTAGAGGGTTTCAAATATACTGGCTATGTAAGCAGTTTTTATTGAACAGCATTAGGCTGATAATAAAAAGCGCCAAATGGAAAGAACAAAATAAAGGAAGAACAAACGTTATTTAAAACTGTTAAAAATGCAATTTTTGCATTGGTGATTTTTATTAGTTTGATTTTTTCAAACGCCAGTCTAAATATAGCTGATGCTACAAATGCAGCTAGTACTGCAAAAACAGTATCTAAATCTCAAAACGAGATTAAAGCCTTTTCTGATTTATTTAAAGCCTGGACAGATAAATCCATATTTAGCACTGCTTCTGCAAATTTTTTCAAGGGCGTTGGCGCTATAAACGGCACTTTTGTGACAATAAGTGTAGTGTTTTCAATTCTTTCCGCATTTCAGGAAAAAGAGGAAGACCCTGTTCTAAAAATGCTAAATGAAACTAATCAAAAGCTCAATTCATTAGATAGCAAAATAGATTTCACCACTTCTGAACTTCAAAACACTATTAAAAAGCAGGCATATGCAAATCATCTTAATCGCTACACTTTTCAATACTCAAACATAAGAAATTCGTGGATAGATATAGATATTCGCAAGTTTAATATCCAAATGAAAAAACTCGCAAATAATGCGGGCGTTAATGACAATAATCCAAATTATGCAGATCCAAATGTGATGGAGAAAATAATCAAATACTCGCAAACCGAAGAGGGCTGCATTGAATTAAAAATACTAGATGAATATATGAAAAATATATATTCTAATTCGGGAAGCAAAACTGTAAGCAATTTATATACTGATTTTATGAACTTAATGGATATGACAGACGGCACATCTATTCCAATTAGTTCTAATTATATAAATGCGGATATTCATACGATTTATAGAACTTTTCAATCAGTAGCAAAAAACTGGACTCATGAGACTTTTGCAGCTAGAAAAGCGTTTTTAGAAACTACTATAAAAGAGATTATAGAAATTGCAACTCCGCTGATGTTTTCAATAAATTGGGACATCTCTCGGAATGAAGATATTATAAAAAATGCCGATACTCATTTAGAGAAAACTCTTGCTGAAAATGCTATAACCTTGGATAATGCTCTACTCAAAAACATAAACGACAAAATTGCGAGACTAAAAATTTCGCGTGAGACAGAAGAGAGCAAATTAGAGGAAGAACAGAAGCAATATAATGATAATAAAACGGTTCACAACTACCGCACTAATCAAACTTTTAAAAGAGTTATCTCTCGCAACTCTACGCCGGATGAAGGGTTTGATTATTGGCATATTACAAAAACTCATTTTCAATATAAGACCGCTTATTTTGAATTGAAAGGGAAAACTTGGAGCGAGCAAGAATATGAAACTATGAAATATGCTGCAAAGATTCGCTCTAATGAAAACCCTAATGCTCTTGCCCAAGAGCTGAAAAACTTTATTATAAAAGGAGATGCTGTGGTTCAAAATAAATCTAAACAATGGATCTATACACCGAAAAGTGAGAAAGTGATAAACGGCGATTCAGGATTTAGCTATCGGAAAGATTTTTATCTGAAAAACGAAGTTGTGAATTATGGCACAGGTGAAATAAAAAATACTGAATTAATATGGGGTTGGCGCAGTTATATTTTATGGGGAATTGAATCCGGTGGAGAAATCTGGTGGTGGCCATCTCAGCCGTCCATATTTGAAAAAGTCTAAGCTGTATATTTGAAAAAGTGTAAGTTGTATATCTGAAAAGCCAAAACTGTTTATTATGTGATTGTTATATATCTGTTGTTAAAAAATTGGATTAAAAAAAAACATTGTATGATTAAAATATGGAAGCTATTTTACAGGCTAAAGGTCTGACTAAAAAATATGGAAAAAGCGAAACAGAAGTTATAGCCTTAGATAATTTAAATGTGGAAATAGAAAAATCTCGTTTCACAGCTATTATGGGGCCCTCAGGCTCTGGAAAATCTACACTGATGCACACTCTTGCAGGT
>JAITBJ010000036.1 GCA_031283665.1 Candidatus Opitulatrix cubana | reverse complement strand
TAGATAGTAAAGAAGATAAAATCAAAATAATAAGAGACTTGAGCACTTTAGACAGTGTGAAAAGAGCACTTAATGCTGCTTGGAAACCTCTAACTCCTATTAGCCTTTTGAGACGACTATATACTGATAGGAGTTTTCTTGAAATTTGTGCGCCTTATCTAAATGATGAGGAATTAGATGCTATGATGAAAAGTAGCGACCAGATTGAGAATTGGTCGGCGCACGATATTCCGCTTTTAGATGAAGCTATAAATCAAATTGGCATAGAAACTGTTTCACAAAAATTTGACGAAAAGCGCAGAGCTGAGCAGCTTGCAAGAGATGCTCAATATGCAAAAGAAACTATGGAAGCATTAGGAATTAAAACTATTCAAAATGCATCAGATATAGCCGAGCGAATGGGAGACACGCAAGAAAATAAAACATTATCCGAGAGGGCATCTGCTGACATTTCTTGGATGTATGGGCATATTGTAGTGGATGAGGCACAGGAATTAAGCGATATGGAATGGAGGATGCTCTCTCGCCGCTCTGTAAATCATTCGTTTACTATAGTAGGTGATGTGGCACAAACTACATCTGTTTCAGGAACTCGTTCGTGGGCTAAAGCTTTTGAATCTATTTTTGAAAACAATTTCAGGATTTCATATCTAACAGTTAATTATCGTAATCCAAGAAAAATAGCACATGTGGCAAACACATTTGGTCAGTATCACGGGTTAATAGATAATAATGTGATTGCGCCAAGAGAGTTAGATGACTCTTTAAGAGTTTATAGAGCAGATGAGAGCGGCTTTTATAAAAAATGTGCTGATGAAATTATTCGCTTACTTGATGAGTTTGTAACTGATGACGGTTTAGGGCGTGTAGCAGTTTTAGTGTCTAAAGAAAAAATGCAAACTGTGAAAGATGATCTGAAAAAGGAAATGTTAGCAAATGGAAAAGAATCTGAATTGAATCGACTTTTAGAGCAAGTGGGTTCTGATATGCAGCTTGAAATTGTTGACCCTACTCAGACTAAAGGTTTAGAATTTGATGCCACAGTTCTAATAGAACCATCTGATTTTCTACCTGAAGAAGAGGATGAAATGCTACACAAAATTAATTTATCTAATTTATATGTGGCTCTATCTCGTTCTATGAATAGACTAACAATTGTTCATAATAATGATTTGCCAAAAGGCCTAGTAATTTAAAATGCTTACTTCAGGAGTAAGTTTGATTTTGAATTTTTTATAAACTCCTTCTATAACAGTTTTTGAAAGTTTTAGAATATCATCTGATTTTGCATCTCCTCTATTAGTTAGCACTAAATTGTTGAGAGTAGATAGTGATGCCTTTTTGCTAACAGAAAATCCTTTTTTGAAACCAGCTTTTTCAATAAGATAGCCTGCAGAGAGTTTATAAAGGTCTTTATTAGTTTTGCTGTTTTTTATTTCACTGTTTTCTATTTCGTTATTCTTTATTTTAAACGCAGGAGCATTTTTAGGCAGGAGTTTCAATTTGTTAGCGTTTACTATTGGGTTAGTGAAAAAAGAGCCTGCAGACCAGCGGTCATAATTGAATTGCGAACTTTTATTTACAGTGCTATTGTTTGTGCTGCTTTCGCTAGCAGGGCTTTTTTGAGCGACATTAAAACCGTTTATACGCTGAGCAGGATCTATCAAAGTTCCTTTATTAGCTCTTATAGACATTAGCTCTTTTGATATATCGTAGAGAGAATAAACATCACCGACTTCAGCGTTTAGTGATTTTGCAAGTTGTTCATTTTTGATTTGCGCTGTGTCACTATATTCTAAACACAATGATACTGATAAAATAATTTTTTCACTAACGCACAATTTATCTCTATTAGTTTTTAGAATAGATGATCTATATCCAAATTGCATATCGCCTTTGAAAAGAGTTTCTATTTTTTTAGTTTTCCTATTGAAAACCTCTGCACTAAAAAAAGTGTCAGCGAGTTCAGAGCCGTAAGCACCTATATTTTGAACGGGCGCAGCGCCTACTGTGCCAGGGATTCCTATTAAAGACTCTAATCCAGAAAAAGAACTTTCAATGCAGTGGTTAACAAAATCTGTAAAGTTTACTCCTGCATCAGCGGTTGCTAATATGCAATTAGAGGAGCGGTTACAAGATTTATGCCGTTTAAATTTTACTCTATGAGTTTGAGGTCTAATTACTGTGCCTGAAAACTGCTTATCTAGCGCTAATGTGTTCGCACCAAACCCTATAATATATAATGGTTCTTTTTTGCCGTCGGCAGCTTTAATAGCATTGACGAAACTTTTTGTGCTTTTGCAATCTTGGAAGTCTTTAATTTCTCCGCCGACGGCAAAAGTAGTGATATCAGAAAATGATGTCAATTTTAGTGCTCTTTTTTTAACGAGTTTCTTTATGAGAAGTTTCGGCGTTGCACCTAGAGCAGTATTTTTTTAATTCTAATCTATCAGGATTATTTCTGCGGTTTTTGCGTGTGATATAATTTCTTTCTTTGCAAACAGTGCATGCTAAAGTGATTTTTGGTCTTATATCTGAACTTTTACTTGCCATGCTATTAGTTTATCACAATTTATATTAGATTTTATAGAATTTTGGAAATGAGCAGATTTTGATAAACTGTTATTATTCGTAAGAAAACTTAAGGAGAATTATGACAGTTCTAACTCTTGAAGATATAAAAAATGTGGAATTCAGACCAGCAAGATTAAAAGAAGGTTATTTAGCTGATGAAGTAGATAAGTTTATAGATGATGTTATTGAGACATTTACAAAAAACCAAGCTGCTGCACCTGCACCTACACCAGAGCCTGTAAAAGAGCACGCGCATATTGCTTCAGATTCTGCGTTATTAGAGAAAGAACTAAAAGAAAAAGATGAACAGATACAATCTTTAGAAAAAGAATTAGAGCATGCGAAAGATCTAGAGAAAGAACTAGAACGCATGAAAAATCTAGAGAAAGAGTTACAAACCGCGAAAGCTCTTGAAAAAGAATTAGAAGATACAAAAGCAGACTTAGTTAAAGCGCAAGCACAGAATGCACAAAGTTCTTCTGATACTTTAGAAGAAATTACTAGATTAACTAAAGATAAGGATGAGCTGACAGGTAAACTTCAAAAAACTGCTGATGAGATTGATGCTTTAAATGAAAAATTGAGCGATTATGAAAGGCAGATTAAAACTCTTAATAGTGCAAATCAAGCTCCGGAGCCTCAAACTGATGAATTTAGACAAAAATATGAAGAGCAAATGTTAGAAAATTCAAAATTGGTAGAGCAGATAAATAATTTGAAAGAAGCTGCATCAGATGCACAAGATAAAGAAAAAATTTCTGAATTAGAAAATCAACTCAATATCACCGAAATGAAATTAAGCAAAGTGAATAGCGAGCTAGAAAATGCTGTTTTAGAAAATGCTAAAAACACCGAACAAGTTGTGAAACTGCGAAAAACTATTCAAATGTATGAGGAAGAGCCAAAAACTGGTGCTACTCAGGCAATTTTGAATGCAGGTTTGACTTCTGGCGCAGAAGATCTTGATCAGATTCCTTCTATGCTTTTGCTTGCTACTAAACTAAGAGATGAGTATATCACAAAAGCCAGAACTGAATCAGAAAAGGCAGTTAATGAAGCTAATGTAAACGCTAATGAAATAGTTACTAGTGCGAAACAAAAAGCAGATCATGTTTTAGAAAAACTAGAAGGTGATAAAAAGATTCTTGAAAAAAGAATAAATGATTTGAGAGTTTTTGAGGCTGATTATCGTTCAAGAATTACTAAGCAGCTAAATCAGATTTTATTAGATTTACAATCAGCTGATAATTCAAATGAATGAAAATAAATAAATATATATATTATATAAACTGTTTACTTCTTTTAGTATTCATTTTTTTAGGAGACTATATATCAAAGCAAGCTTTTGAGGGGTCTGTGTATGCAGCATATAATACAGGAATGAGTTTTTCTGCTTTAAGCGATTATCCAGTAGTGTTAGCCACAATTACAAGTATTATTATTTTAGTACTTATAGTAATGATTGCAAAAGCAAAAAACTATTATTTAGGCATACCATTATGTTTTGTAGCTGGCGGTGGATTAGGCAATCTTAATGACAGATTTCAAAATTATCCATATTATGGAAAAGGCGCCGTAATAGATTTTATAAATTATGGATTTTTTGTTGGAAATCTTGCAGATATATCTATTGTGGCAGGTATAATTGTGTTCGTGATAAACTATTCTTATGTCGTTAAACATAAAAGGACTAAAAGCTAAAGTTCTGATTAACTCTGATAAGTCAAAAGAGGTTTTGCAGGGTGTAGATTTAGAAATTCAAAGAGGCGAAATTCATGCTATTATGGGTCCTAACGGGTCTGGAAAATCTACATTAGCGTATACTCTTGCAGGTCATCCATCTTATGAAATCACAGGTGGAAGCGCTTTATTAGATAATGTAAATATAACCGGTTTAACTCCTGATAAAATAGCAAAAGAGGGTTTATTTCTTGGTTTTCAGCACCCTGCAGAAATAGATGGCGTAGGAGTTTCAAATTTTTTAAGAGTGGCATATGGTTCAATTAGTGGCAAAACGCCTAATGTGAGAGAATGGGTAAAAAAGTTTTCTAACGCTCAAAAGAGTTTAAAAATCTCAAATGAGTTTGCTGCTCGTAGTTTAAATGTGGGTTTTTCAGGTGGCGAAAAAAAGAAAAATGAGATTTTGCAGCTGAAAATGCTAAAACCCAAATACGCTATTTTAGATGAAATAGATTCTGGTTTAGATGTTGATGCTTTGCGATTAGTGGCAACCGAGATAGATAAAATACAAAAGGAAAATAATATAGGAATTATTTTGATAACACATTATGCGAGAATACTAGAATATATAAAACCTGATTTTGTGCACGTTTTTGCTAACGGAAAAATTATGAAATCAGGAGATAGCGCTTTTGCAAAAGAGCTTGAAAAAGTGGGATACGATAAGTATTTATGAAAATATATTTAACAATTGCTGCACTTGCCGCTATTATCACTTTTCTCGTAACACCAATAGTTAGACTATTTGCTATAAAGATAGGCGCTGTTACAAGTGTTAGAAAAAGAGATGTTCATAAGACTCCTACTCCTCGTTTAGGCGGTCTTGCTATGATTATAGGATTTATGATTGCGTTTTATATTGCAACTTTTTTTGATTTTTTGAAGCCAGTTTTTGAAACTCAAAAGCAGCTTTATCCTATGTTAATAGGAGCAATTGGAATTTGCTTGCTCGGTGCAGCAGATGATAAATGGGATTTAGATTGGCTGCTAAAATTAGCGGGGCAGTTAGGCATTTCTGCGTTTGTGGCTATAAACGGTGTTCAGCTTTTGAGTTTGCCGATTATGGGGCAAACTGTGACATCCCAAAACTCTTTAATAGTTTTCACCACTCTTGCAATAGTGGCTGTTATGAATGCAGTAAACTTTATAGACGGTTTAGACGGTTTAGCGGCAGGAATTGTTGCAATTAGTTCATCTGCGTTTTTTATGTTTTCATATATTCTAACATTTGGAATGACTACTTATGCGTCTGCAGCAAGTCTGATAAGTGTTTTATTAGTTGGAATATGTGTAGGATTTTTGCCACATAATTTTAGAGAGAAAAAGATTTTTATGGGAGATTCTGGGTCTATGCTGCTTGGGTATCTTATGGCATGCTCCACAATTATTGTAACAGGAAATATAGAAGCAGATAGTTCTCTTTTAGATTCACTTCCTGCTTTTATGCCTATGATTTTGCCATTTCTTGTGTTAATAATTCCTTTGGCGGATATGACTCTTGCAGTGGTGAGGAGACTTGTCAAAAAGCAGAGTCCTTTTTCGCCAGACCGTATGCATTTGCATCATAGAATGTTAGAAATTGGTCATTCACAGATTACTGCTGTTTTGATATTATATTTATGGACTGCTCTTTTTGCGTATGGCAGCAGTTTAACATCTATTTTTCCAACAAGATTTGTAGCTCCTATAGTTGGAATATGTGCTGTTTTGCTAATGTGCATTACTATTGTTCCGCATATTATAAAATCTGTAAAATCAGATAGTCAATAATGTAAAATATGATATTATTTGATTATGGCAAAGCAAAGCAGAGCAGGTATTTACGCAGCTGTTATGACATTTTTTAGAAAGTCAACAGGGGCTTTGGCTAGATGAATAATTGCAGAATTAAAAAACTGTAAAATCCTGCGAGTGTAGTTCAGTGGCAGAACACCAGCTTCCCAAGCTGGAAATGCGGGTCCGATTCCCGTCACTCGCTCTCGGACTTTAAAAGATTTATTTTTTGTGATATTCTATAATATATAAGCCTCCTTAGCTCAGCTGGCCAGAGCATCTCACTTGTAATGAGAGGGTCGAGGGTTCGAATCCCCCAGGGGGCTCAATTTAAAATTTCTCTCCCTGTGGGATTCTCACAGTTCGAGCAGTTTCTTTTGGGGGTATCACCCCCAAACCCCCAGACAGGGGGCTCAATCAAAGATTTCGTAAATACAGTAAAACAATTTTGTTTTAATTGTAATTTGGTATAGAATATGTATATGGATACAAAAATAGATAATAATATAGCAAATAATATAACTCAAAGACAGCCTAATCTTCCATTCTTTACAATATGGAATATATCATTTGGATTTTTAGGAGTTCAGATGGCTTACGGTTTGCAATCTGCAAATATGAGCCGTGTATTTCAAACTCTTGGAGCAGACCCATCAGATTTATCGCTGTTTTGGATTTTGCCACCTCTTGCAGGGTTAATAATTCAGCCAATTGTTGGCTATTTTTCTGATAAAACATGGTTTCCAAAATTAGGACGCCGAATTCCTTATTTATTTATCGGCGCTATTGTTGCAGTGATAGTTATGATTTTATTTCCACATTCAGGCAGTTTTGGTTTTGATGTTACACAGGCTTTAATTTTTGGAGCACTTGCGGTAATGTTTTTAGATTTATCATCTAATGTAGCTATGCAGCCTTTCAAAATGTTAGTGGGTGATATGGTTAATGAAAAGCAGAAAACGCTAGCTTATTCTATTCAGTCATTCCTTTCAAATCTAGGCAATGTACTAGCGAGTGTGTTCCCATACCTTTTAGCTGCAATAGGTGTGGCAAATGTGGCTGCAAAAGGTGTGGTTCCAGATTCGGTAATTTATTCATTTTATGTAGGCGCTGCACTTTTAATAGTTTGCTGCCTTTATTCGGCAATCACTGTAAAAGAACTTAATCCTGAAGAATATGCTCGGTTCCACGGGTTTGATTTGAAAGATCAATTCAAGAAAAAATCTGCAAATATAATCACACTTTTGAAAAAAGCTCCATCTGCTTTTTGGTCTATAGGATTAGTGCAGTTTTTCTGTTGGGCAGCTTTTTTGTTTTTATGGACTTATTCTACATCAGCTATAGCTCTAAATGTCTGGGGCACTAGTGATACTACATCAAACGGCTTCCAAGATGCTGGAAACTGGTTCGGCATTTTGTCAGCTGTGCAAGCTGTGGGAGCTGTGCTTTGGTCACTACTTTTGCCACTTATATCAAAAATCACATCTAAAAAAGCTGCGTATTGTGCATCATTGGTTTTAGGTGCTTTTGGATTTGGGTCTATTTATTTTGTGCATGATCAATATGCACTTATTTTTTCATTTGTATTAATAGGTATTGCTTGGGCAGCTATGATGACTTTTCCTTTTACAATTTTGACAAACTCTTTAGAAGGAGAGCATTCAGAGCATATGGGAAGTTATTTAGGACTATTCAATGGAACTATTTGCCTTCCGCAAATTGTAGCTGCTGTAGGAGGGAAGCTTCTTGTGCCTGCAATGGGTGGAGATTCTCAAACACCAACTATGTTTATGGTGGCTGCTATTTTGATAGTTATCGGCGCTTTTAGCGTTTGGGTAATTAGAGAAAAAGATGTTGCATAAAATAAATTTGTGCTAAACTATCTTTGTATAGAATTGAAAAAAGGAGTACAATGGCAATAACAAATTTTAATGTAGCTATTAGGGGTTATGATAAAACTCAGGTTGATAATTTAGTAAAAGACCTGAATGAAAATTTAGAAGACGCAAAAAGGAAAATTTCAAATTATGAATCTGAATTAAGAAGAACAAAAAATGATTTATCGTCTACACAAAAAATCTTAGCGGAAACAGAGCAGCCAACTTATGAAGGTCTTGGCGCAAGAGCACAGCAAATTTTACGCTCTGCGGAAACTGCATCAGAAGATATGCTTGCAAGGGCAAAAGAAGAATCAAATTATATTATGGAGCATGCTCAGCAAAAAGCGGAGTCATTAGTATCAGTAGCTAATGTGAATTCAAAAACCACTATTGAAAAAGCAGAATCTAAAGCAGAATCAGTTTTAAATAATGCACAAAGCGAAGCAGTGCAAATTGTAAGTTCTGCTAAGGATAGCGCCCAGCAACTACTAAGTAGTGTTGAAAAAGAAGCTGCTATACGGAAAAACACTTTAGAGCAAGAAGAAAAAACACTTCGTGAATCTCTAAAACAAGAAATTGACGCCGAAAGATCAAAAGCGGAAACACTGAGTAAGAAGAACGCGATTAAAGCACAAACTCATGCAGATAGCATTATTTCAAAAGCACAAGAAACAGCACAGGAGGTTTTGAAAAAAACTTCTGTGGCTTCTAAAAGCACTCTAACAGATGTTAAAAAGCAAATGGCTGATGCAAAAGCTCAGGCTGAAAGAATTTTAACAACTTCTAAAATTGAGGCAGAGAATATTGTTTTAGATGCAAAACGAAATGCTGCAAATATAGAAAAGAAAGCAGATGATACTTTATTAGATGTAAATAAGAGAATTGATATTGCAAGTAGTGAAGCAGATTTAGCTATTGCTAAAAGAAAAGAAGAGACTGAGAAAGAGCTCTCTAACAAGATCAGTGAAATTCAGAAAAAGTCAGATGAAGTTATGAAGGCGTCTCGTCAAATGTTAGCAGATGCAAATGTGAAATCAAAAGAAATAGTTAAGAAAGCAGAAGCTTTGCAAGTTAAACTTTTGAAAGAAGGTAAAGCTTATAAAGTGGCTGCTGAAGAAGAGGCTGAAAGAATTCTGAATGATGGCAAGGCTAGACTTGTTAGAATTGAAAAAGAGTTTGAGAAAGATGCATCTCAAAGAGTGCTAAATCTGAAATCTCGAATTGATAAATTGAGTGCACATGAGCAAGCTGTTACTGCTAGAATAAAAGAATTGCAAGGTCTTACATCTATTTCAATAGATTCTATTCAAGCTAATAAAGCTGGTGCATATGATATTGATTTAGTTGACAGAGAAGGAGAATCTAAGAGAAAAAATACTCCTAAAACAGCATCTAAAACAGGAAAAGCAGCAAAAAATAGCTCAGCGAAGGGGAAAACATCTAAAAAATAATGGAAGCACAGAAGCGTACGCAGGGTAGTTCTTTTACAGAATTATCTACTAAATTAGTTTCCAAACTGCATGCTGATTTTATCTCAAATGATAATTATATAAGATCAAGAAACGCTGTTTGCAAAGTCGGAGTGGATGAAAGCTGCTATAATCATTACCGTTCTATGACGCTTGATGCAGATGTAGCGCTTAGATTAGATGATTGGAATGCTACATCTCAAGGGCAGTCAGGCAGATGCTGGATTTTTGCTATTACTAATTTGTTTAGAAGCGAAATTAG
>JAITBJ010000080.1 GCA_031283665.1 Candidatus Opitulatrix cubana | reverse complement strand
GGAAAAGCGCTTCATATATCAGCAAAAGAATTGAAAAAAGAAAAAGTGCAATATGTGTTTGTAAACACACAGTCTTTATCTACAAAACTCTTTGCAGGTCAATCACTTTTTATGACTGGAAAAAATAATGACTATTTTATTTCAAGTGAGCTATTTACAAGTGTGGACGCTTATACACAAAAAGTAAAACTTGAGCAAAAGTGAAAAACTGAATTAAAAGTTCATAATAATTCTATATGGTAGAATAAAATTATGTTGATAAGTATATGTGTTCCTCTGCATAATGAAGCTGAGGGTATTCAAATTTTTTATGAAAGCCTATTAAAAGTTTTAAAAAGGATGAATAAAAAATTTGAGATTGTTTTTGTGGATGACGGCTCTGGTGATGACACTGTGAAAAATCTGAAAAAAGTGATTAAAAAAGACGCGAAAATTAAAACGCGTCTTTTAGTGCTTTCTCGCAATTTTGGAAAAGAAAATGCTTTATTTGCGGCAGTCGAGAAAGCATCTGGAGACGCTGTGATTATGCTTGATGGGGATGGCCAGCATCCTGTAGCCCTGATTCCTGATTTTATAAAAAAGTGGGAAGATTCGGACGCTAATATAGTTATCGGTCTGAGAACTGAAAATAAAAGTGCAGGATTTTTAAAGAACTTCGGTTCAAAAGTTTATACTAAATTAGTAGTTGGAAATATTGAAAACGGTGCCCGCTTCACAGATTATTGTTTAATAGAAAAGGCTGTGAAAGAGGAGTTTTTGCGGTTCGGCGAGCATAGCAGAAATAACAGACAAATTATTTCCGCACTCGGTTTCCAACGGGAGTTTATAGAGTTCAAAGCGCTTCCGCGTGAAGCAGGCGAAGCATCATATTCAGGAATAAAACTTATGAAGCTGTTCTTCAATTCGCTAATTACAAACACCGTTCGCCCGCTCTATTTGTCGTTATTTTTAGGCATTTTCACATCTGCTGTCTCTTTTGTTTTGGGGCTGTTTGTCCTGATTGAGCAGTTCGCCATGGCCGATCCTCTGCAGATGAAATTCTCTGGTGTAGCCTGCCTCTCGATTATGCTTATCTTTTTAGTGGGAATAGTGTTTATTTTCATAGGCATTCTATCTGTTTATTTATCGTCAATCCATCATGACACACTGAATAGACCGTTATATATTGTAGATAAATCCAAAAGCATAATCTGAAAAAAGCGTCATAATTTGATAGTAGCACTTAAGCGAGCCGCGCTGCAGAATAAAAAAAGTTTTATTCTCTGGAGCAGCGTTTTCATTTTTTTTGCGATTATAGGCGCGAGCCTCCCCCTTGCTGTAGACGATTATAGATATGCTATCACTTCCACTGCAGGAGACTTTTATATGAATATATTTCATGCTGCAAATGAGCGCTTTTTCACAAGCCTTCTTTCTCTTTTAGTGATTCACCGCTGGACTCGTTTTATAACCTATGCTATTTTTAGTGCTCTTTTTCTGTATTTGATTACAGCACTTTTGAAAAGATGTTTGAAAATTGAAATCACTCCAACTATTGTTATACTCTCACAAGTTTTGATTATGACACCGGGCACAAATATTTTAATGAACACGTATGGCTGGTATTCTGGATTTGCTACTTATATAGTCGGCACAGGTCTTATATTTTATGCACTTTATTTGCTATTTGCAGGACCCGAAAAAAGGTCTGCTAGATATATAATTTTGAACAGTGTTATCATTTTTATTTGGTCTTGGACTTATGAAACTGCACCTATTTCTCTCGTTCTGATTTTCATTTTTGGAGTAATAAAATATAAGAAAACTCCTGCATTTAAAACTCAATTAGTTTTCCTAGCCGTTTCCCTGGTCCACTTTATTTTTGCATTTGTTTTTCAATATGTGTTCCCCGGAGCGGTGCCAAGCGAAAATGTGAGACAGCTGAATATGTTTGACTTTTGGTTTGAAATAAACAACTGCCTATTTTATTTCTTTAAAGACTATTTAATATTTAATGTGAGTTTAATGTCTGCGGCGTCTGCATTTGTTGTTTATTATTTCTTGAAGCTTAATCGTTCAAAACTTAATTCTTCAAAGCATAATCTTTCAAGAATTGCAAAATGCTGCATCGGTTTGCTCGGTGCGGCCTATCCGCTTTGGTGCATATATTACACGCTTGATCAGCGCTTTTTTAATCCGCCTGTAAATCAGCTTACTTGGCCGCCGCTTCTTTTGGTAGGATTGGCAATCCTGTTTCTGGTGGCATACTTTTATATATGTCTAAAAGAGTATCAGAAGAAAGGCAATCCTGCTTTGATTTTGTATATTTTATCGCTGTTTGCGTCCCTGATTCTAATCCCTACAAAAAGTTATACAGGCCTGCCTTATTTTGTTCCGGCTCGTGCATTTTTCGCCGGTTTTGCACTGATGGCGTTATCGTTGCTCTTTTTAGTTTTCGATTCAAAAATCATTTTTCAGTTTGCGGTGTTTAGAAAGCTAATCGTTTCTTTTGCGTCCCTCCTAATGGCGTTTGCACTTGCGGCATATATTTTCACAGGCTATCAGTCTGTTATGAGAAACAGATATGTTCGCGATCATGTAGCTGCCCGAACGTTGGAAATCGAGCTTCCGCGTTTCACATTTGAAAAGTTTTTAGTGAAGAATGATAATATTTATTATAGTCTTCCGCTGCCCATATATCAGAGATATTCTGCTTTGAAAGAGTATCCATATAATAATCCATCTGCAAACATTTTCAGAGCATATCATCATATACCTGGTGACACTCACTTTGTTATACAGAAGTTATAAGCGCCAGCTTTTGCTCTCTTTCCTCGGCGCTCATTGCGCAATTCGTGATAGCATATTTATATGAGAAAAAATATAGTATTAACCGCTGTATTTGTTATATCATTTATAGTGTTTTCTTATATTTTGACCTTTACAATGAACGGTTCGTTATATTTTTCACTTCTTTCTTCAAATATATCTGTTTTAGATAAATTAGAAGTTTTAGGGGAAGTTTTTTCAAATTCGTTTACTAACATTTTTTCAGGAATAAACGGATTTTTAGTTTTTTTAGTTGCTGTTTTTCAGTCTATAGCGGTAACGCTAATGGTTTATGCAAAAAAGTATTCTAATGCTAAAACTATTTGCAAAATAGGAAAGGAAACAGGTGCTGAGGGTGTAGCGCTAATCATTTCTTTTATAGGAGTTGGTTGCCCTACGTGCGGCACATCTTTAATAGCGCCGCTAATTGCATTATTTATTTCAGGTGTTTCAGGTTCAGCGTTGACAATTGTTGGAAATCTTATGCTTGTTATATCATGTTTGCTTTCATTATTTGCTATACTGAATCTAGTGTATCAAATTAAGCGGACTGCTTAAAAAAGGTAATAACAGGAGATAAATAAATGGAGAATAAAACTTATAAATTATTAGTCGCAGCTATTATCACAGGTGTGTTAGCAGCAGTGGTTGTGATAGTAGTATTAGTTTCTCTAAACAGTTCTACACCTCAAAATAGCACAAACTCTGCAAACAGTCAAGCTGATAGCAGGGAAAAAGGGCAATACTTTACCTCTGATGTAAATAAAGTTTGGAACGAAAATATGGTGTTAGGCAATTTTGCAAATGCACAGAACCATTTTGTGGAATATGCAGATCCTATGTGTGGCTATTGTGCAAAGTTTTCCCTAGCTCTTATACATAATAAATCTACATTTCACCAGAATTATTTAGATAATGGAAAGCTCTCTCTTGAAGTTAGGCTGACAGACCTTTTGCAGTCAGATGATAAAAGAGATAATTCAAAGCGTGCCGCAGAATATGCTTATTGTGCAGCGGACCAAAACCGTTTTGAAGATTATTATGATGCTTTTATTGAAGAGCTTGATAAAGATTATTTTTCTAAAGGAATAGGCTCTTATCACGGTGCACCCGAAATAGAGAAGCTTCCTGATTCATATTATGATAATGTAGCAAAAAATGCAAATCTTGACACAGGCGAGCTTTCTGATTGTTTGAAATCTGGAAAAGGTGGAAGTCAGCTACGAATGGCTACTGCTTCAGCTAGTAAAATAATAAACGGAGGTTTACCTAATTTCTGGTTTAATAATTTCAAGACTGGCGGCTTTGAGGGCGGCTGGGAAAATGTACTGAAAATGTTTGCAGCAGGCGGTGTTTC
>JAITBJ010000069.1 GCA_031283665.1 Candidatus Opitulatrix cubana | reverse complement strand
ATTCCTATATAATGGTTTGGACTACTACACCTTGGACTCTTCCTACTAATTTTGCTGTGGCAGTTGGACCAGATATAGACTATGTGGAGGTGGAGCCACAGAGCGGAAACTTTGCAGATAAAAAGTTTATTTTAGGCAAAGACCTGCTTCCAAAGTTTGAAAAAGAGTTTGGCGAAGACCCAAAAATTATAAGGCAGTTTAAAGGGTCTGAACTTGTAGGCGAAAAGTATTATCCGATTTTTGATTATTTTACTGATTCTGCTTCTGATAATTACCCCGGCGAAGCAGCTTGGACCGTTTACCCAGCTGATTTTGTGACTACCACTGAGGGAACTGGTTTAGTCCATTTAGCGCCTTATGGCGAAGATGATATGGTGATTTTGAATAAATATAATATCAAACCTGTGCTATCAGTTGATGACGGTGCTGTGTTCACAAAAGTAGTTAGCGATTATCAAGGTCAGCATGTGTTTGATGCAAATCGCCCTATTGTGAAAGATTTGGTGGATGGGACCGGTCCACATTTGCGAACTCAAAATCAGTTTAGACCAATTTTAGTTAAGCAGCAATCCATGAGCCATTCATATCCGCATTGTTGGAGATGCAGAAAGCCTTTAATTTATAAACCAGTTTCATCTTGGTTTGTGAAAGTTACTGCTATAAAAGATAAACTTCTCAAATTGAATGAGTCAATTGAGTGGATTCCTGAAAATGTGAAAGATGGTCAATTTGGAAAATGGTTAGAAAATGCGAGAGATTGGTCAATTTCTAGAAACCGATATTGGGGGTCTCCAATTCCTGTTTGGGTTAGCACTGATCCTGATTATCCTCGTGTAGATGTTTATGGTTCACTTGCTCAATTAGAAGCTGATTTTGGTGTAAAAGTTGACAATTTGCATCGGCCATTTATAGATAGCTTGACTCGTCCAAATCCTGATGACCCAACAGGTAAGTCAAAAATGCAACGAATCGAAGATGTGTTCGATTGCTGGTTTGAATCAGGGTCTATGCCGTTTGCATCTGTTCATTATCCTTTTGAAAATGTGAATTGGTTTGAAGAGCATTATCCATCTGATTTTATTGTGGAATATATTGGTCAGACTCGTGGCTGGTTCTATACTATGCACGTTTTGGCCGGTGCATTATTTGATTGTCAAGCATTTAAAAATTGCATCTGCCACGGAATTGTGTTAGGGTCTGACGGTCAAAAAATGTCAAAGTCGCTCAGAAATTATCCGGATGTGTTTGAGGTGTTTCACAAAAACGGCTCTGATTCTATGCGATGGTTTTTGCTTTCATCATCTATTTTGAAAGGCGGCAATTTATCTGTTACCGAGCAATCTATTTTTGACGCAGCCCGCACAGTGATGCTTCCACTTTGGAACTCTTATTATTTTTTCACACTTTATGCAAATGCGTCTAATTCGGGTGAGGGCTATCAAGCTGAAAAAATCACTTTATCAAGATTTAAAACTCTTTCTGTGATGGACAAATATATTTTGATAAAGACTGATAATTTAATTGCTAGCGTTGATAATTTATTATCTAATTTTGATATATCTGATGCGTGTGAAGAGTTTTATAACTTTTTAGATATTCTGACTAATTGGTATATCAGAACTTCAAGAGATAGATTTTGGAATGAGGATGCGGATGCATTTGATACTCTTTTCACAGTTTTAGAGCGTTTATCATCTGCTATAGCACCACTTTTGCCGCTTATCTCAGAGGTTATATGGACTGGTTTAACAGGTGGAGAATCTGTTCATTTAGAAAATTATCCGGCAGAATTATTTTCTAAGAGTTTCAAGGATGAGGAGCTTGTGAAAGCGGTAGACAAAACCCGTGAAATAGTTGCAGCAGTGCATTATTTGAGAAAGAAAAATAATGTGAGAGTTCGTCAGCCGTTGAAAGCTTTAACTGTGGTAATAGAAAATCCTGATATAGTAAATCAGTTTTCTGATCTTATTAAAGATGAATTGAATATAAAACAGATTAATCTTCAATCATTAGAAACTGTTTCAAAATCAGATTTTGGAATAGTGGATACTCTTACAATAAATGCACGAGCATTAGGACCTAGAATTGGAAAAGCTGTGCAAGATGTGATAAAAGCATCAAAAGAGGGAAAGTATAAAATAGATAAAGATGTAGTCAGTGTGGAGCTGCCAGATGGGAAAACTCTTGAATTAGAAGATGGTGAATATACTTTAGAAAGTGTGATTGGTCAAGCACAGAATAAGGGTCATATAGAAACGGCTATGTTAAACTCTAGCGGGTTTGCAGTATTAGATTTGTCTTTGGATGCCGCACTTATCGCGGAGGGAAGAGCGCGTGATTTAGTAAGAGATATACAAGAAGCTCGCAAAAATGAGGGACTAGATGTAGCAGATAGAATTGCTCTTGAATTGACTTTGCCCCCTGATGCTGCCAAAGCTGCAAAAGAGTTTGCGAGCCTTATTGCAAAAGAAACTCTTGCCGTAGATATAAATATAAAATCTGATATAGATACAAAATCTGAGGCTGCTCAAAAAATTCAGATTACTAAAAAGGTTTAAAAGTTGCTAAAATTTGAAAAGTTTATACCCGCTTCGGCATTGGAATTAGGCGCTCTTTTTGAAAAACGCAATTTTCAAATATCATTAGTTGGGGGTAGCGTAAGAGATATTTTTTTGCAAAAAAAATCTTCAGATTATGATTTTACCACTTCTGCTAATCCTGATGAGATTATAGATGTTGTAGAAAATTGGGCAGATTCTATTTGGACTATAGGCAAAAAATATGGAACAATTGGAATCGTTAAAGGCGATAAAAAATATGAGATTACTACTTTCAGAGCTGATAATTATGATGAAGATTCAAGAAAGCCCGAAGTCGCGTTTGGTGATAATTTAGAGGATGATTTGAAGCGGCGCGATTTTACAGTTAACGCCCTTGCGCTTCGTTTGCCCTCTTTAGAATTAGTGGACCCTTATCACGGTCTTGATGATTTGCTTGCTAAAACTCTTAGAACTCCTACAGCGCCTGAAGTTTCTTTTTCTGATGACCCTTTGAGAATTATGAGACTTTTTAGATTTATGGCTCAATTAGGGTTTATGCCTGAAGCTAGCACAGC
>JAITBJ010000054.1 GCA_031283665.1 Candidatus Opitulatrix cubana | reverse complement strand
ATTCCAAAATCTTGAAAACCTAATAATTAAAAATCTAAATCTAGAGTAAACTGAATAATATATACTAGTCCCCATCGTCTAGCGGTCTAGGATCTCAGCTTCTCATGCTGGTGGCACGGGTTCAAATCCCGTTGGGGATACTGTTTTTTGCGCCCACATGGCGGAATGGTAGACGCGCATGCTTCAGGTGCATGTATTCTTTACGAATGTGGAGGTTCAAGTCCTCTTGTGGGCACCAAAATTAAAAGTTTTCAACAATTTTAAGCGCTAACTTGACTTAGCTAATTAAAACTGCTAGCATAAAGGAGTGCAACTTTTCAAAAAAAATATAAATCTGTCCATACTTATATGGCACGGGAAACGGTTTCTCGCTGCATTTTTGATATCTCTAACAGTGATTACAATTATTTTCAAAATTATAGACACAATTCCAAAAGGCGAAACTGTGGTAATAGCAGCTGCAAATATCACAGCTGGAAAAACTCTCACAGCTGAAGATTTAGAAATTGCAGAAGTTAGCGAAAATGTAAGTATAGGTCAAGCTGCAAAAGACCCTAATATGTTAGTAAATAATAAATCAGCCGTTGATATTTATAAAGGTCAAATAATAGCTGATAATCTACTAGTAGGAAACTCTGAAAATCTTCCAGTGCCTGATGGCAAAGTGCCGCTATCTCTTACACTAAATGATTCGTCTAACGGAAAAATCTTTAGCAAAGGAGATCTAATAAACATTTTGACACTCAACGAGCAAAATAAAAAAGTGGTTTATCTTGCAAAAAATGCTCAAATCTTATCTCCTATAAATGAGAAAGATAATGATCAGCAATTCAATGTGTTAGTAGCTGTGACCAAAAAAGAAGCCGAACGCCTTGCAGTGATTAACGGTTTGCAGCCGCTTTCAGCATTGAAAGCATAGGCTTTCGTATTAACATTGCAAACTTGAAACCACCACTGTCAATTCACCAAGTTTAGAAAGATGAGAAATTGCTTCAAGCACGCTGCTAGCATTTCCTCTAATAGTGCTTTCATACTTTTTTGTGATTTCCCTGCAAACTGCAATTTCTCTATTTTTAAGTATTGTGCTAGCCGTTTGCAAAGATTTTTCAATTCTATGAGGAGACTCATAAAATGCCACTGTATGAGAGGTGTTAGCTATTTCATTATAAAACTGCTCTAGCTTTCCTGCGCGGCGTGGAGCAAATCCCAAAAATGAAAACTTATCTATTGGAAACCCTGACATAATCAAAGCTTGCAGGAAAGCTGATGGACCGGGTAAAACAGCGTATTCAATATCATTTTCAATTGCCGCTGACATAAGCGTCCAGCCCGGATCTGAAATTGCTGGCATACCAGCATCGCTTACTATAAGAGCATTTTTATCGCGAGCACTATCTAACAAAAGTTTCGTTTTTTGATTTTCATTATGATCAAAAAAGCTAATAATTTTTGCATTAGTTTTTAAATCTGCTCTGCGAAGCAGGTTTTTAAACACGCGAGTATCTTCTGCAGCTATAATATCAGCATTAGATATAGCCTCTTTTACCCTAACGGACAAATCATCTATATTTCCAATTGGCAATCCTGCAAAAATTAATGGCATAATTAAAGTATAGTATGAAACAGATAAAACTAATCA
Organism: Candidatus Opitulatrix cubana; assembly: GCA_031283665.1. Classification (GTDB taxonomy): domain Bacteria; phylum Actinomycetota; class Actinomycetes; order Actinomycetales; family Bifidobacteriaceae; genus Opitulatrix; species Opitulatrix cubana. Next base: position 26,228 of record JAITBJ010000054.1, on the reverse strand, counting down.
AAAAACGAAACTTTATAATTTGCGCTATTATAGCCTTTGCAATTTTAGCATCTATAATAGTAATAGCAATTATAAATAATCAAACTAATAAACAGAATATAAAGGTAGATGGTGAAAATATGCAAAATGCAAGAAATTATACAGGGGATATAAGCAGCAAAACTGTGATAGGGTTTATCGGAGACTCTATCACTTACGGGGACCCTTTTCCAAATAATAGCGCTGTATCAGTGATGATAAAGCAGTTAGGAGATAATTATCTTTATATAAATGACGGCGTAAACGGGCAAACATCTGAAACTTATAAAAATGAGTTTCTGCAATTTGCTTTACGCGATTTCGAGCGCTATAATGTGAAAACAGTATGCATTATGCTTGGCACAAATGATTCAAGAGTGGAAATTGCAGAAAGCAGTAAACAGTATAAAGCTAATATAGAATATATTATAAAATCTTTGAAAGATATAGGAGTTAAAAAGATAATTCTAAACGAACCTCCTCATTTTGAAATAATACCTAATTCATGGGATGAGTCTTCAAGAGGTAGAATAAAAGAATATGTAAAAGAGCTAAACTTGCTTGCCGATAAAAAAGAAGTTTTTATTGGTGACACTCTTGCATGGAGCGTTTTCAAAGAAAATCCGTCACTTCTTTGGGATGATTTGCATCCAAATGTTGAGGGTTATAAAGTGCTTGGGGGCCTCTGGGCTGATGCTTTGAAAAAACTAAGCTGATGCTTTCAAAAAGCTAAACTAATTATTTCAAAAAATACCGTAAACAAATTATTCGCCCACAATTGTAAATACTTTTGCCACCTGCTTTTTAGGATCAAGCGTAAAGACTTTTTCAGGTGTATATTCAAACTCTTCACCTGTCAAAAGGTCGCAAGTTTTTTGCTTTTTTACCTTTTTGAAATCATTAAATCCACGCTTGAAAAGTTTTATTTTGGACGACTTTTTTGATTTATAATTCATATTCACTGCTGCCACCAAGCATTCTGGTTTTCCGCTTTTTGCAAACTCGCCAGGAATTGATCGCAAAATAACTAACACATCATCATTATCAGTTTTAGGAATTACCACAGAATGCATAGTGGCAAAATAATCTAAATTGCGAATTTCATTCAACTTTTTGAAAAGAGTTTGCAATCCGTATTTATCACCGTTTTGCAAATCTCTTGATTTAAATTCATATTTTTCATTATTTGATAATTCAGTGCCTAAATCATTTATATTAGTTTCTACTAGCTCATATCCGCCATATATTCCCCAAGAAGTAGACCCTAAAGCAGCTAAAACAGCGCGAATTTTATGCGCCATCACTCCGCCATCTGCAAGATAAGGCGTCATAATATCAGGAGTGGTAGGCCAGAAAGTAGGCTTCAAGGAATATCCATCTTTTCCTACAGTTTGCTCAATATACGGTGCTAGCTCCTCTTTAGTGTTCTTCCACGGAAAATAGCAGTGCGAAAGATGAAACCCTGTTTCAGAATGCGCTTTCATAATAGGATATTTTGTAAATGCCTCTGCTAAAAATAATATATTTGGATTCCAGTTAGAAATGCTTTTCAAAATATATTCCCACGCCCAAAGCGGTTTAGTATGTGGATTATCAACTCTAAAAAAGTTTATTCCCGCCTTATGCCAGTATTTAATTATTTTGATAATCTCATTACATAATCCAAAAGGGTCATTTTTGAAAGAAAGCGGATAAATGTCTTCATATTTTTTTGGTGGATTTTCTGCATAAGCAATAGTTCCATCTGCTCTTATATTAAACCACTCAGGATGCTTTTCTAACCAGGGATGATCTGGGGAGCATTGAAGCGCTAAATCTATTGAAATCTCTATATCAAGTTTTCGGGCTGCTTGAACTAACGATTTAAAATCCTCCATCGTGCCTAGCTCATCATTCAAATCATAATGACCTTTGCCATTGCTGCCTATAGCCCAGGGAGAGCCTGGATCAGAGGGCTTAGCATTTAAAGAATTGTCTTTGCCTTTTCGCTTAGTCTGCCCTACTGGATTAACAGGTCCTAAATATAAAACAGAAAATCCCATATCTTTTATTTTTGGTAAAAGAGATTCCACATTTTTGAAAGTTCCCGAAATCCAATTGCCGTTTTCATCCTGCTTTGCTCCAATAGAGCGAGGAAAAATTTGATACCATTCTGATTTTCTTGAGAGTTTGCTATTTGCATAAACAAAAAAAGAATCACTATAAACAGTATTTACTTGACTGCCTACCACTTTGTAAGCGTTAGTATATTGAGCTTTTATATAAAACGACCATTTGCCTCTAAGATTTAGAGACACAAAGCAGCCATATTTTGCATGACCCTCATTTATTAGATTCATATCTTTAGTAAAAGTTTCGCCGCTTTCATTTTCAAATGTCACACTGGCCGTGATAGGCTCTCTGCCCTCTTGAAAAATAGAAGCACTCACTTCAAAAATCTCCCCAACTCCCACTTTCACAGTCACATAATCATTAATATATGGATGCACAGACCTTATAATTATTTTTTTACTCCATAAACCATTTTTACTAATAAATGAGTCTACTGCCGATGAGGGGCTGCTATTCATATAATAATTATACACTATGATAAACTACTTCCGTGGAAATCGCAGCGGTAGCAATAACTATTATTTATATTATTTTAGAGTTTTTTCAAAAAAAGCTTATGTGGATTTTTGGAATTCTGAGCTCTATAATGTATATTTTAGTTTTCTTTGATTCAAAAATCTATGCAGATATGTGTTTTAATTTCTATTATCTTACTATGTCCTTTTATGGTTTAATTCTCTGGGTCAAAGAGGACAAAACAAATGATGATGAAAAACTAATAGATGAGTTTAAAAGTGAGCTGACACACGAAAGAATTGTTTTCAGAAAGCTTACCAAAAAGGACTTTATCATTTTGTCATCTGCAGAAGTTATTATCTATTTGGTGCTTTATATCACGCTATCTAATCTAACAGACTCCCCTATTCCATATGCAGATGCCTTGCTCACATCACTAAATATAGTAGGCACATATATGCTCACAAAGCGCTATTTAGTGCAATGGCATATGTGGATAGCAGTAAACTTTTTGTCTATTGTGATTATGTATGACCGCTCGCTTACTCTCACAAGCGCGCTCTATGCCGTATACACTATCACATCAGTAATAGGCTATTTCAAATGGAAAAAGAGCGGGACGCAGTTATCTATTTAGTTAGATATTTAAAACTTATTTAATATCTCTTTTTTCAAAAAGCAGTAAACTAGCAAATGTCAAAACTATCACCCATAATAGCATTACTAAAAACCCTTGTAAATGGTCTAGCGGGAATACATATTCTAATTGAGCAGAAGCGCTCGACGATAAATCAGAAGTTGAATTTGACAAAAAAGCATCAGAGCCTGAAAACGGCAAAAAGGCTTGTATTCCAGAAAAAATTCTTGCTAAAAGTGTGTTAGCAGAACTTAAAGACAATGCTATTCCTGCAAGAGCAGCAGACAGTACAAAACTAAATAGAAAATAAATTATTATTCCAGCAGAAGTTGATCTAAAAAGGCAGCCAAGTGCCAAACAAATCACTGCCATAAAAGCTAACATAAGCGGAGAGCCTAATATATATCTAAAATCATCTGCAGAGCTCACAGTCAATAACAGATTTTGTCCCTCCACATTTATCAAAAATGGGATAGAGGACAAATATGCTAGTATTTCACCTATCACTGCTATTAAATATGTGAAAATAAAAAGAGAAACAAACTTTGCAAAATATAACTTTATTCTATTAGGCGTAGCTATAAGTGTAGAATATATAGACCCTGATTGAAACTCGGATGAAAAGAACATAATCGCAAAAATAGCCACAAGCACACCTGCTACACTAATGCCTGCAGTTATGCTAGACCATCCAACTGATTTCATTAACTCAAGTTCTGAAAATTGAGTTTTTACACCATTGGTGTTATCTGTGATTTGCATTACAGATGCGAGTTTCATAATAAATATAGCAAACAATGTGAGTATTGGATAAAATAATATAGCTACAACTGACAAAATCCTTGCACTCTTTTGAGTTCTTAATTTATAAAACTCTGACTTACAAACCTGAAAAAATGAGTTCATACTAAAAACCTGCCTTAAACTCTGCATCGCCACCTGTCAAACTAATAAAAGCATCTTCAAGAGACGAATAACCATCTTTTACTTCATCAAGTGATCCCGTTTTAATTATTTTGCCCTTTGCAATTATAACTATTTCATCTGCAAGATTTTCCATTTCACTCAAAATATGTGAAGAAACTAAAACAGTTTTTCCCTCTTCAGCTTTCTTTTTGAAAAGATCTCTTGCCCATTTAATTCCCTCAGGGTCTAAACCGTTTACAGGCTCATCAAGTATCAAATTATCAGGGTCTCCTAAAAGAGCTTCTGATAAAGATAGCCTCTGGCACATACCCAATGAAAATGTACTTATTTTTTTATTTGCTACATGAGACAATCCTGTCTCTCTCAAAACATGAGGAATGCGTGTATGATCTAATTTATTTGCCTTTGCCACTGATATAAGATATGTGCGTGGTGTTCTATTTTTAGGCATTAGTTTACCATCTAGCAACGCTCCTACTGACTTCGCAGGAGTCTTTGATTGAGAAAAGCGAGCTTCATCAACAAAAGCTTCACCTGAATCAGGATATATAAGCTCTAATAGTACTTTCATAGTTGTGGTCTTTCCAGCGCCATTAGGTCCTAAAAAGCCTGTGACCTTACCAGGTTTAGCAACAAAACTTACATTATCAAGAACTTTTTTCTTTTTAAATGCTTTGCTAACATTTTTTATCTCTATCATAGTATAAGTATAACACGAAACGCTATCAACTATTTCAATTAGCAAAAGTTTTTAACTACAAACCGCTTTAGTAATAAACACTATGTTTAATAGACATTATGTTTATTAATATATTGGACTACGCCATCTGGCACTAAATACCAAATAGGTTTACCCTCTTTTGCCCTTTGTCTGCAATCTGTAGAAGATATAGCCATAGCTGGAACTTTAATTTCTTGTATATTATATTCTTTAATCAAGCGCTTATCTATAGAATAATCAGGACGCGTGACAGCCACAAAATGTGCTAAAGAAAAAAGTTCTTGATAGTTTTTCCAGCTTTCTATAGAGCTGACCGCATCAGCACCTGTTATAAAATAAAGTTCATAATCTGGATACTGCTTTTTTATATCTTGCAAAGTGTCAATAGTGTAAGTGATTCCTCCTCTATCTAAGTCCACTCGTGAAACTATAAATATAGGATTTGCCGCTGTGGCAATCACGCTCATTAAATAACGGTGCTCTGGTCGGGCGGCAGATGCATTGCTTTTGTCCACAGATGCAAGAGAGGGGACAAATAACACCTTTTCCAAATTGAAAACTTCTGCCGCCTCTGATGCGGCCACAAGGTGTCCATTATGGATAGGATCAAATGTCCCACCCATTATACCTAATCGTTTAGAATTGTTGGACTTAATAGCCCATGCCTCCATCCATACCAGGTGCAGCAGGTGCAGGATTTTCTTCAGGTTTATCAGCCACCACAGCTTCTGTAGTCAAGAATAAACTTGCAATAGATGCAGCATTTTGCAAAGCAGAGCGAGTCACTTTTACTGGATCACTCACACCTGATTTTAGCAAATCTTCATATTTTTCAGTTGCAGCATTTAAACCTTGTCCTGTAGGAAGAGTTCTTACTTTATCTACTACCACTCCACCCTCTAAACCTGCATTAGTTGCTATTTGCTTGAGCGGTGCTGAAAGCGCAGACTTCACAATTTTTGCACCGATTTGCTCATCAGTGTCTAATTTCAAATTATCAGCTGCTTTTTCTGCATGAAGAAGCGCTACGCCTCCTCCTGCTACAATACCCTCATCTATAGCAGCTTTAGCATTTCTCACAGCATCTTCAATACGGTGCTTTCTCTCTTTGAGCTCTACCTCTGTAGCAGCTCCTGCTTTTAGCACTGCCACACCGCCTGAAAACTTTGCAAGACGCTCTTGAAGTTTTTCTCTATCATAGTCAGAATCTGTAGTTGTGATTTCTGCTCTAATTTGATTTATTCTTCCCTCAATTGCTTTTTTCTCCCCAGCGCCATCAACAATAGTTGTTTCATCTTTAGACACTATCACTTTTCGCACTCTACCTAAATGAGAGATTTCAGCGTTTTCAGGTTTTAGACCAATTTCTTCAGAAAGCACTGTGCCACCTGTGAGCACAGCTATATCTTCTAACATAGCTTTTCTTCTGTCTCCAAATCCAGGAGCTTTTACTGCTACAGATTTTAAACCGCCTTGCAATTTGTTTAGCACTAAAGATGCAAGAGCTTGACCCTCAATATCTTCTGCTATAAATAAAATAGGCTTCCCTGTTTGGAAAACTTCTGTAGCGATTTTTTCAAGCTCTTGAGGCTGTGCTATTTTGCCCTCATAGAGCAAAACATAAGCATCTTCTAACACTGCTTCTTGACGCTCTTCATCAGTTACAAAATAGCGAGTGATAAACCCTTTATCAAATCGCATCCCCTCTGCAAAATCCATTTCTAATCCAAAAGAATTAGACTCTTCCACAGTCACTACGCCCTCTTTGCCAACTTTGTCAAGAGCTTCTGCAATAAGCTTTCCTATCTCTTCATCGCCCGCTGAAATAGAAGCCGTCGCAGCTATCTGCTCTTTAGTTTCTACCTCTTTTGCTTGAGATTTGAGGTCTTCAACCACTTTGGCGACGGCTTTGTCAATACCTCTTCTAATTGCTACAGGATTTGAACCCGCTGCAAGATTTTTCAAACCCTCTTTTACCAAAGACTGTGCTAAAACAGTAGCTGTGGTAGTGCCGTCTCCTGCCACATCATCAGTTTTCTTTGCTACCTCTTTTACTAGTTCAGCACCAATTTTTTCAAAAGGATCTTCTAAGTCAATTTCCTTTGCAATAGTCACACCATCATTAGTAATAGTTGGTGCTCCCCATTTTTTGTCTAATACCACATTTCTGCCCTTTGGTCCAAGAGTCACTTTTACAGTATTAGCTAATTTATCAAGACCTTCCTCCATAGATTTACGAGCATCATCTGAAAAACTTATTAATTTTGACATATTTTTTCCTTTCCTTTATAAACTTTTTTTACATCTTTTTCTGATATTAGTTTAGCATAATAGCAAACTATAAGTCAAATTAAAGAGCGTTAAAACTCTAATTAATTCCTAAAATGTCGACACAAAAAATAAGTGTGGAATTAGGTGGTATATTGCCAATAGCATTAGATCCATAACCTAATGCTGGCGGAATAATAATCATCACTCTTGACCCAACAGTTTTGCCTGATAACCCATTAGTCCAGCCTTTTATCACAGACCCTTTCAAAGATGCTACAAAAGGCGAATCTGTTTTAGAGTCAAATAATGCTCCACTAGTTAACCATCCAGCATATTTGACAACCACTGTATCTGTTGATTTTACTTTTGGACCAGTTCCTTTTACTAAATAATATGAATCTAATTTATTTGGTGCTTTATAATCTACTGGGAGATTTAATATAAAAGAGTTATCAGATGCAAGATTAGCGTTAGGTTTAACTGCATCAACTGGCATCACTTCACCATCAGCAGTAGTATACCCTTTTTCTTTTCCAACTACTTTATTTACCATAATATATTTTGACTGGGAGCCAGATTCATTATTCTGTGAACCTGTAAAAACTATAAAAATAGCACCAACTCTTTTTCCAATTAGCTGATTATATAGCTCTCCTGGCATAGAGCCTTGATTAGACATAGTCAAAATGTTTGCACTATTATCAGCCTTAGCACTCCAAGCAGATGAAACCACTTTATATCCCTCTCCATTTACATTTTGGTATGTGTCTGTTTTTATTTGCAATCTATCAGTGTCATTTATAGTATTGCCTATTCCATCATCTATAACAGAATAAATTTCAGGTAATAAATTGATATTTGGATCTATATCTAACTTTGGTTCACCTCTTTCAGATATATCATTGACCTTTATTTTTGCCAACTCTTCTGGAGAATTAACTAAAGGAGATTGAGCAGATTGCGAGCAAGAACTCAATAAAAGAAGTGGTAAAATCAAAAAGGTTATGTAAACTCGTGTCATAAATATATTATAACAGTATATAATTAAACTATATGTCAAAAAGAAAAATAGTTAGTATCGCACTCTTAACTCTATCTGTAATTATTATTGCAATTTCAGGAGCGTTAGTAATTTTTTCATCCCCTAATAATAAAAATACAACTACTGCTAATATCACTGATAGCACAAATTATGTAGTTATAAATCCAGGTATTTTGCAAGCTATAGGAAATGATTCATCTATAACTGTAGTAGCTGGCGCAAATGATACTGTGCAAATTGCTACAGGTAGCTTTAAAGATGCTAGCGGGATTTTTGCAGATGATACTGCATATACGCAAATAAATGGCTTTTCAATAATAAATAATTGGTCAACGCAAACTATTTTACCTACAAAAGTTCATACTGGTCAGCTTATAAATATCAACACATCTGACATGTTTGATGTAATTGCTACATCACAAAATAATGCAAGTTTTGATTTAAGCAGTTTGCAAAATTTTACTAATGATTCTACATTAGTTATAGAGCGGCAAGGTTCTAGTGCACCTATTACAATTTCTATTCAATGGTCAAATTCTGTAACAAGTTCTATAAGTTTTTTAGGATTTATTTTAGGAGCTTTTTTATTAATAGGAGCATTTTTAGGATTTAGAGTAACTCCTAAAAAATCTCGTCATACAAAAGATATTGAAAAGAAACCACTTGTCCATCATATAAAAAGAAGAGTTAAAAAATTAAATGAGTCATCTGCTATTGAATATGATATTAGTAAAATAGATAAAAAAAATGACATCAAAATGAAAATAAACGATTCAAAAACTGCTTTCAATGTCAATAAAAATGAAAAAAGAGTAGAAAAAAAATTACGAAAAACTGATAAAAATGATAAAAACGCCAAAAAGCATAAAAGAGCTTCAAAAGGTGGATATGCACATATGAAAATGCTTATTATATTATGTACGTGCGCTTTTATAATCACATCATGCTCTGGAGGGGTGCCTCCGATAAATCAAGAAACTTCCGAACTTACTCCTGATTTATCAGTTGATAGACAGCAAAGCATTTTCTCAGATATTTTAGATGTTATTCAATATGCAGACAATCATAATAATACTCAATATTTAAAAAAACGTCTTTATGGTCCTGAATATGAAATAAGATCTGCTCAAATAGTACAAAAACGAAATAATAATAAACTTTCTGATAATGCCGAGATTCCTAGTATGACTGATCAAATAATAATCTCAAACAGTCACGGCTGGCCTAGAGTAAGTGGAATTATTACTAAACCTACAGCCGATATGCAATCACAAAGACTATTATTTATTACCCAAACTACAGCACGAGATAATTATAAACTCTGGGGATTAGCTAGAATCTTTTCAAACACTACACTTCCAAAGTTTAATTCTGCGCTAGATGGAAGTCAAACTATTCTACCTGATGATGAAACACTAATAAAATCTCCTATTGAAACAGTTAAAGAGTATGCGAATCTTTTACAAAACGGGCAGAATTCAAAATCAGCTAGTCAATTTCCGTCAGACCCTTTCCAAGAGCAGCTTACAACTATCACTCAAACTGTGCAACAAGGAGTAAGCCAAAACGGAGGCTCTCAAAGTCAAGAGTTTAAACCTGACACAGCTAATATACAAGGCATTAGAACATCTGATGGTGGAGCACTTATTATGGCGCAAATAGATTCTTTTTGGAAACGAGAAGCAGGCGGTGGAAGAATTTCTAAACCTGCATCTGACGAGGAAGAAGCTCTTTTTGGAAACTCTACAGCCACTCAATCTATATTAGCTCATTATGTAAATGTAATAGCAATTTATATACCAGTAAAAAATGACACTAACCAATCTATTCAAATAATTGGAGCTGAGAGAATGCCTGTAGAAGTAAAAGCTATATAAAGGATGAATAATAGAATGAAAAGAAGGTCAGACAAAAAACTAGATGAGAAAACTGAAGAAAATATTGTGATTATCACAGGACTTTCTGGAGCAGGCCGCTCTCATGCATCAGGAGTTTTTGAAGATTTAGGCTATTTTGTAATAGATAATGCACCTCCGCAAATTATAAACTCTTTAATAGAGCTTGTAAAAAATCCTGAATCTCAAATCAAAAAATTAGCACTCGTTGCAGATATAAGAAGTGGCGAATATTTTGGATTATTAAACGGCGTCCTAGATAATTTAGCTTCAGCGGGATTAAATACTACTCTTTTATTTTTAGATGCTTCAAATGACGAATTAGTAAAAAGATATGAATCAACTCGCAGACCTCATCCCTTACAAAATAAAAATGCAAAATCAGGAAACACTTTATTAGACGGTATTGAAAAAGAAAGACAAAAACTTTCAACGCTAAAACTCAGAGCAGATTATATTATTGACACATCTACTTTATCTATACATGATTTATCAAGACAAATTAATAAATTATTTGATACTAACTCATCAAAAAAAAGTAAAGTGCAAATAATCTCTTTCGGGTTCAAATATGGAATTCCTTTAGATGCTAATTTTGTAATAGATGTACGTTTTTTGCCGAATCCCTTTTGGGAAGAAAACTTAAGATTTAAAACAGGTAATGATTCAGAAGTCTATAACTGGGTTTTATCAACGCCTGGCGCTTTAGAGTTTACAAAAAGCTATTCAAAAATTATTACATCTGTTATAGATAAATTCGTTAAAGAGAATAAAAAATATATTACAATAGCCGTGGGATGTACAGGAGGGCAGCATAGATCTGTTGCAATGGCAAATAAACTCAAAGAATTATTATCAAAAAAAGATATAGATACTTCTATATCTGCTAGGGATTTACATAGGAACTTTATTACGAAAAATACAAATGAAGTGGAGGTAAAATGAATTGGACCAAATCTGCAATAGACGAAATAGCTAGCGTTAAAACTGCTGATTCAAGTGTAAAAGAAGCAATTGTTTCTGTTGCTATGAGATTAAACGGAGAGCTCAAAACAGATGGAACTAATTTAATTATTAATATTCATACACGATCAATAGAATTTGCAAAAAGACTTTCTTCGTATATAAAGTCATGCTTTGATAAAAATACAACAATTATAAATCTAAAGGGGTCAAAATTAGATGATAATCTTCCTCATTTAATAGTTCAAAATATATCAGACGATAATTCTCTTATAGTAAAAGCGGGTTTAACAGATAAAGCAGGTATGCCTGTTATAGGCTTTTCACCTGATGTGATTGGATCAGATAAACAGCTTATAAAATATGCGATAGGTTCTGCTTTTATAAGCACTGGAAGAATTACTGACCCATCAAATGCAGGAATTATTGAATTTATAGTTCCAAATTCTGATTTAGCGATTGCGCTTAGTGGGCTTCTTGGTAAACTAAACATAGATTCAAAAACTAAAGTTCCAAGAGGCGTTAATAAAGTTATAGTAAAAGAAAAGTATGATATAGCAGATCTTTTATCCTTTATAGGAGCAGTCAATACATCTGATCAATTTTTGAAAGACTATAAAAAAACTATAAAAGCTCATGAAGGAGTGAGTATCAAAAAAAATGCTGACACTAATTCTTTACGGTCGTATTATGCAAGTAAAATCGCTATTATTAGAGCAAAAAGAGCTTTAGAGATATTAGGCGGCGAGCAAATCAAAGAAGAACTAATAGATGCTGCAAAAACTCGTATAGCAAATCCCGATGCCTCTCTTGAAAAATTAGGAACCCTTTGCTCGCCGCCTATTTCAAAAGATGCTATAGCATCAAGACTAAGGCGCCTAAACATCTTAGCTGATAAAATTGCTCAAAAAAAGGGCATTCCAGACACATCATCTGGTGTTGAAAATATATAATAATGTTATACTTTTAATATGCTAAATATAAAATTTGTAAAGCAAAACCCTGAAATTGCAAAACAGTCTCAAAAGTTTAGAGGAAAAAATGAAGACGATATAGACAAACTCTTACTGCTTGATGATAAAAGAAAAAAAAGTGTAAATAATTTAGAAAATCTAAGAGCTAAACAAAATGAATTAGGAAAAAAAATACCACAGGCTAAAGATGATGAAAAACAAAAACTTCTAAAAGAGTTAAAAGCTCTTTCTGATAATATAGAAGTAGCAAAAAAAGAATCTGATACTATAATAAACGAATTTAATGCAGCTGCTTTTGCAATAGATAATATAATTGAGGGCGCCCCTCAAGGCGGCGAGGATGATTATATAGTAATAGATCATTTCGGCAAGATACGAGATTTTGAAAAAGAGGGTATAAAAATAAAAGATCATCTTGATATAGGACAAGATTTAGATATTTTAGACACTATTAGAGGAGCAAAAGTTTCAGGATCACGGTTTTATTTTTTAAAAGGTTTAGGTGCTCAATTAGAGTTAGCACTTGAAAGACTTGCAATAGACACAGCTATTGAAGAGGGTTTGACTCTTGCTATTACCCCTACACTGGTTTTGCCTGAAGTTATGGAGGGCACTGGATTTTTAGGAGAGCATTCTGCAGAAGTTTATCGCTTAACCGAACCCGATAATTTATATTTAGTAGGCACTAGTGAGGTGGCGCTTGCAGGGCTGCATAAAGATGAAATACTTGATTTAAGTAAAGGCTCAAAGTCTTATGCAGGAGTGTCTACATGCTATAGAAGAGAGGCTGGCTCTTACGGAAAAGATACTCGCGGCATTATAAGAGTTCACCAGTTTAATAAAATTGAAATGTTTACATATTCTGCTGTTGAAAATGCAGAAAGCGAACATGAAAGAATACTCTCTATTGAAAAAAAGCTTCTTGACAGGATGGAAATTCCATATAGAGTGATTGACATAGCAGCTGGAGATCTAGGAAGCTCTGCTGCAAGAAAGTTTGACTGTGAAGCATTTTTGCCATCTCAAAACAGATATTTAGAGCTCACATCAACATCAAACTGCACAACATATCAAGCTAGAAGACTCAATATAAGATATACAGATGCTGCTGGTAAAAAACAAATATGTGCAACTCAAAACGGTACACTTGCTACCACTCGCTGGCTTGTAGCTATTTTAGAAAATCATCAACAAGCTGATGGATCTGTAAAGCTGCCAAAAGCTCTTTCAAAATATATGGGTAATATAGAATATATTCGCTAAATATAATAAGGAAAATGCTTATGATAAATAAACGCAATTTAGTCTGTTCTGCTATTTTTTCATTTTTATTTTCAACTAGTTTAGTGGTCGGTTCAAAAATAGATATTTCCCAATATAAGCCATTTCAATTAGAGTTTACCAACATATTTACGCTTGCTGGCGTATCTTTAGTGGTCTGCATTATTTGCTATATTCTTATTTATTCTGTAAATAAAAATGAAAAAATAATAATTAATAAAAAAATTCCACTATATTATTACTTTATCTTTTCAAGTATTATTTTCGCATGTTGGATACCTTACTTTTTGTCTCATATTCCTGGTGTTCTAAGTCCTGATTCATTCAGCTCAGTGCAAATAGCATTAGGGCAAACACACAATATAACAAATTGGATACCACTATTATTTACACAGTTTGTATCGCTATTTTTGCATATCGGCCTATTTTTTACAAATTCACTACAGAATGCTATAATTTTTGTAAGTCTTGCACAGATGATATTGTTTTCTGCTATTTTAGGATATATTGTTTATTATTTTGCAAAACACGGTAGTAACAAAATAATACTTATTTTCACAATTGGTTTCTATTCACTTTGTCCAATTATATCTTTTTACTCATTTACCATCTGGAAAGATATTTTATTTAGTGCAGTGCTATTATTATTTACATTATTCATTTGCGAATTAATAGATAATATAAAAAATCACGAAAACACTTTTTTGCAAAACAAATTGTGGGCGTCTTTTTTTATCATCACATCTTTTTTGGTAATCTTTCTTAGAAATAACGGAATCTTTATATGTTTTATAACATTTGCAGTTCTTGCAGTAATATTCAAAAAATATTGGAAAAAACTAATACCTGTTTTCAGTAGCGTTCTTGTCATATCCGTTCTTATTCAAGGACCTTTATATAGCGCCATAGGAATAAGACCGTCTCCATTTAGCGAGTCTGCCGGAATACTGCTTGGACAAATAAGTAGAGTAGCTGCAGAAAATGGCGACATGTCAAATAATGACAAAGAAGAACTGGAAAAAGTATTGCCCATTTCAAATTTTAAAAAAGATTATTTACCAAGAAATGTGGATCCTATAAAAGGAGACCCTAAATTCAATATGGGCTATTTAGATAATCATAAATTTGATTTTATAAAAACATGGGTTTCCGTTGGAATCAAAAATCCCAGTGCTTATATTGTTGCACAATTATCGCAAACAAAGTTTTTATGGTATCCTTTTGAACTAGGTCGTATTGGTGGAGGTAGTGTGACAGATAACGATTATTCTATAAAAGGATATGATGTAATCAATTTTTCTTCAATTACTAATTTTGTATATTCAAATTTTCGCTTAGGGGGGGGATCAACATTAATATTTAGTTCTGGCTTCCTAATATTTTACATAATTTTTCTAATAATATTTTTCATTTTTAAATCTAAAAAACTTTCTATCATTCCCTTAATCCCTTTACTCTCGGCTTGGGGAACTATTTTTATTGCAACTCCGGCAGACGATTTCAGATATATATTTGCTCTATTTTTGGCAATACCTCTATACATATTTTTTGCATTTTACTCAGAATCTAAACAGAATAAGTAAAAAAAATTACAAGTTTGATTTTTTACAAGTGTGCTGTTTTACATTATTTAGATTTTCACCACAAGTAGCACACAGCCCTTTGCAATTCGCGCTGCAAAGAGGTTTATAATCTAATCCGCTTCCAATAATATCTATTATGAGAGGAACCAAATTTGCATACGTGCCGTTTAGCTGATAAACCGATGGATCTTTTTCATCATCTAAAATCTCTTCAACAAAAAGTGCATCAAATTTGGTCGTTTTTTTACTTTTAATATCATCTAAACATTTTGAACAGCTTCCGTCTAATTCATATTCTACTGCCCCATTCAAATAAAATCCATCACTTGCATTAGTGGCTCTAACATTTATTTTTATGTTAGATTCGTTATTCAACCAAATCACTTCATTTGAAATTTTATCTACAAAAGAGCTTTCAATTTCAAAATCTTTATATTTAGATGGATGCAATCTCAAATCATAGAGATCAATTTCAAATTCATTTTTTTGATTTTTCATAATTGAAACTATTTTTCGCCCGTAGATCCAAAACCGCTTTCGCCTCTATCGCTATCAGGAAGATTTTGAGTTTCTTCAAAAGTAGGCAATTCCACTTTCTGAATAACAAGCTGCGCTATTCTTTCGCCCTTTTCAAGCTCTTGCATCTTATCACTAGCATTGTATAAAATAATGCAAAACTCTCCCCTATATCCGCTGTCTACAGTGCCAGGTGCGTTCAGCACAGTAATGCTTCTTTTCAAAGCTAAACCGCTTCTTGGATGAATAAGCCCTACATAACCCTCAGGAATTGCTCCGACTAAACCTGTATGAACTAAAGCAGATGAAAACGGTTTTAATTTCACACTTTCCACTGAATACAAATCTGCTCCAGCATCACCAGATTTTGCACGCAAAGGCAATTTAGCATCAGGATGTATTTTTTTGAAAGGAATAATCATAATTTAGAGCACTCTTTGTCTACATACATTCTTTACAGATAGACAAACCCTTTTCAGTTTTGCCTAATTGTGATTTATGCTTTACTAAAAAGCACTCAGAGCAAGTAAACTCATCATTTTGAGGCGGAACCACATCTATATCAACATCTATTCCAGAAATCTCTTCACTACCTGTAGTATATTCGCTAGATAGTGGCAAATCTGCATCTAATTCTTTACTACTCAATGCAGTTTGCTTACTTTTTTTCGAATTTGAAAATTGCACAGAATCTACTTTTTTTGAATTTTTATAATTTGTAGTCATAAATATAAAATATCACATAATTTTTCAAAAATCAAGCATTTTTAAATAAAATCTTAAAAATCTGTAAAAAAAGCAAACCTAATATACTCTTTATGCCGCAAAAAGCTAATATATTGAGTATACTAATTATATGGAAGAAGCTGAGTTTAATGAAAAACTAGATGAGCTACTTAACGCTTCTTACAGCTATTATCAAACTGGAAATCAATCACCTCTAACAGATGAAGAATATGACCTAAAACTTGAATATCTAAAAACATATATAGATGATAATCCTGAAAAAGCGAATGAAAAGTGGAAAAAACTAATTAATCTTGTAGCTAGCGGAACTGTATCAGATAATGCTAGTGTAAAATTTGAGACACCTATGCTTTCACTAGCAAAAGCACAAAGTATAATAACTCTTAAAAACTTTTTAACAAAGACAAAAGATGCTGGCGCAAAAGCAGATGGCTGGATATTAGAATCTAAATTAGATGGAATTGCTATGTCAATTAGATATAAAGATGGGAAACTAAATCAAGTTATCACTCGCTCATCCGGCGAAATTGGAATAGACGTGACCCAAAATCTTTTTGAACTCCTTGATATGAATTATATAAACATTCTTGGATTCGCTCGTGAACTAAAAGGAGATTTATCTGGAAAAACTATTGAGTTTAGAGGCGAATTATTTATGACTCTTGAGCAGTTTGAAAACACAAATAAAATGAGAGCCGCAGATGGAGAAAATAAATATCAAAATCCAAGAAATGCCACTGCCGGAATAATAAACTCAAAAGTTGATAAATTAGTAAAAACTCAAGAAAAAATCAACTCAAAAAAAGATAATATACAAAACTCGCTTTTTGAAGTGGAAGAAACTGACAGTAAAAGATTTGCTAATTCTTCCAAATACAAATCATATGCCACATTTTTATGTTATTCATATATTGCCGATTTTGAAATAGATATATCTAAATCTTCCACATGGGGGCTAATGGACGTTTTATCTATCACGCGCAAAATCTTAAATCATCCCGAGCCGTATTTTGATGAAGAAAAGCTTTTAAAAGATATAAATTTATATGGCGAAAAAATAATTAGAGATAATAAATATGGCAAATTCATCCCATCACCTATAGGTCAAGTTTTTACTGATGGAATTGTTATAAAATGCGTGAATGACAAAAAAATAAGTGAAAAACTCGGGTTTACAGAGCACCATCCTAATTCACAAATAGCCTATAAATATATGACTGCTGAAGATAAAGCAACTACAAAAATTCAAAATATAGAAATCTCAGTTGGCAGAACAGGTAGACTCTCAATTAGAGCAAAATTATCTCCTGCTGTAAATCTATATGGCTCTAATATAGAATATGCCACGCTCCACAGTTTTGATTGGGTTCAAAAAAAAGATGTTCGTATAGGTTCTGCGGTAGCCATAATAAAAGCAAATGATGTAATACCTTATATTGCAGCTGTTTTAGATAATCCGAAAGACTCAAAACCGTTTACGCCGCCTACTTTTTGCCCGCTATGTGATACACCGCTAGACAAAACCACACGATTTTGGAGATGCGATAATAATTTATGCGCTTCAAGAGGAGTCACTGCATTAGAAACTGCTGTTGGAAAAAGCTATTTAGATATAGATTCTCTTTCTAAAAAAACTCTTGAAGCAGCATTCAATCAAGGATTGGTTCGTGATATAGCAGATATTTTTCTGCTAACTATTGAAGATTTGGAAACTCTCCCTACAAGCAGCACCTACGCAAGTAATTCAGATTCATATCAAAAAGAATCATTATTTGATACAAGCTGGGATCCAAAAATTAGTGCTGCTTTTCATGAAGCAGGAGAAGCTATACCGCTTGGTAAAGCTGTGGCTACTACAATTTACAACTCTATACAGGAAGCAAAAAATATACCATTTGATAGATTGCTCGCATCATTAAACATCCCTCTTTTAGGAAAGAAACTAGGAAAAAGTTTAGTGAAAAAGTTTGGAACAATGGATAATCTTCTATCTGCAAGCAAAGAAGATTTAGAGGAAGTGGAATTAGTTAGCGAACGCAAATCAGAAGAAATAATTAAGGGATTACAATCGAGAAAACCATTAATTGAGAAACTGCGTAAAGCAGGAGTTAATATGGGAGTAGCTGCTGAAAAAGCAACAGAAAAAAGTTCTGGAGTTTTAGAGAGTCAAAATATAGTCATCTCTGGTTCTATTCCAGGCTATTCAAGAGAAGCAATGGCTGATATTATTGAATCACATGGCGGCAATTTAGTTTCTGCTGTTTCTAATAAAACAAGTTTTCTTGTTGCAAGCCCTACATCAAACTCTGGAAAGATAGTTACTGCAAAAAAGAATAATATCAAAATAGTTTCGCCAGAAGAGTTTTTGAAAAAACTCCAACTCAATGTTTAAGGTTATACATATGAATAAAGTTATATTAGCATCAGCATCACAGGGACGATTTAATACACTAAAAAATGCTGGAATCACGCCAAGCATTTTGACCCCTAATTTAAATGAGAGTTTGCTAATTGAAAAAGCAGAAAACTCAATAAAAAGAAAACTAAAAACACGAGAACAGGTTTTGCTTTTAGCGCACGCAAAAGGCATTGCAGCTATAAAGCAACTCAAAGATAATAAATCGTCTATTTTGATAGCAGGAGATTCTCTTTTTGAGTTTGAAGGTGAAGTGTTTGGAAAGCCTGAAAATATAAAAATCGCTAAAAGCAGAATTAAACAGATGACAGGAAAAACAGGCACTCTTTATTCAGGACTTTTTGTATACAATATAAAATCTAAAAAATCTAAAACAGTTTTATCTAGTGCAAAAGTGACTCTGGGGGTTTTAGACGATGAAGAAATTGACTCATATCTTGCTACTGGAGAAAGTTTGAAAGTGGCGGGAGGCTTCACAGTAGATGCACTAGGCGGACCTTATATAGATGCCATATCAGGCGACTATCACACAGTAATTGGCTTACCTTTGCCAAAGCTTAGATACACACTAAAAGAGCTTGGGGTTAAATGGTCATCTATTTTAGATGACATTGTCTTAAGATAATAGTATTTTTGATAACGAGTTTTACATCCGTTTTGGAGCACTAACTCCTAAAAGATTTAAACCGTTTTCAAGAACTTGAGCTGTGGCACAATTCAAAGCTAAACGAGCAAAATGCAAATCACCAATCTCATCTGGTGTATTAGGAAGCACTCTGCAATGAGAATACCATGTATGATATTTACTTGCAAGAGTTTCCAAAAAGCGTGCTATTCTATGAACTTCAAAACTCTTTGCTGACATTTTTATAATATCAGGAAATGATGCAAGAGTGGTAAGTAAATCATTTTCTGATGTTTGAGTTAAAAGTGATGAATCAAACCCTTTTCCAGATTTTATTTTTCCTATATCAACTCCAAACTGCAAAGCATTTTTTATCACATTTGAACATCTTGCATACGCATACTGAACATAGTAAACCGGATTTTCATTAGTATGCGAAACAAGTAAATCCAAATCCAAATCTATAGCTGTAGACACAGCAGAGCGAATTAGTGAAAATCTTGCGGCATCCACACCCACCGCATCCACTAAATCATCAAGGGTGATTATATTGCCCGCTCTTTTAGATAATTTGACCACCTTACCATTTTTAACTATATTCACAAATTGGCCTATCAAAAATATCATATTTTCTCCAGGCTTATCTCCAAAAGCTTTACAAACTGCTTCCATACGCCCTATATAACCATGATGATCCACGCCTAACATATAAACGCAAGTGCCAAATCCCCTATCTCGTTTATTTTTATAATATGCCACATCAGCTGCAAAATAAGAGTATTCCCCAGTAGACTTTTTTAAAACCCTATCTTTATCATCACCCTCTTTTGAAGTAGCAAGCCAAAGCGCTCCATCTTTTTCATAAACATATCCTTTTTCTCTCAATTGCTCTATTGCCTGATCCACTTCATCAGTTTTATATAAATCATCTTCATGAAAAAATATATCAAAATGAGTGCCAAAATTATTCAAAGAGTCTTTTATTTCACCAAACATAATGTTTACACTTTTTTCTCTAATAAACTCTTTTGCAGTAGCAAGTTCTAAATCATTTAAGCTTTCTAATTTATCAAACTTTTTTTCGGCAAGAGGCATTATTTTTTCGGCAATTTCGTAAATATATTCTCCATCATATCCATCTTTGGGAATATCATTTTTATAGTATTTTGCAATAATAGAGTTTACGAAATTATCTATTTGATTTCCGTGATCATTAAAATAGTATTCTCTTTCCACTTTTTCACCTGCAAACAAAAGCAAATTAGCAAGAGCATCTCCCACTGCTGCCCATCTAGCACCGCCTATATGAATAGGGCCTGTCGGATTTGCAGACACAAACTCTAAATTGATATTTTTATCTTTTTCAAAATCGCCTTTTCCAAAATCAGACTTTTTATCTATTATAGTGTTTACTATACATCCAAGAGCCTGCTTTTCAAGCGTAATGTTTATAAATCCAGGGCCGGCGATTTCAGTTTTTGCGATATTTGGTTCTAAATCTAATTTTTCTGTAATAAGCTTAGCCAATTCATAAGGTTTCTTTTTGAAGTTTTTCGCAAAAACTAGAGCAGCATTAGTGGAATAATCTCCATATGATAAACTTTTTGGCTTTTCAACAGTTAATTTACTAAAATCTTGAATCTGGTTATTTTCATCCTTTGATAAGCTTTGCAAAATAGACTGTATAAATGCTAAAAGTTGATCAGGCAGCATCTATTTAGCACTCAATTTATTTTAGACCCATAAGATGCTCTACTTCTTTCACAGCATCTTCTAATTTATCGTTTATAACTACATAATCAAATTCGCCCTCTGACTGCATTTCCACTTTTGCAGTTTCAAGGCGTCTTAGCTGCTCATCAAAATCTTCTGTAGATCTTATTTTTTGTCTTTCTACAAGAGTATCAAAATTAGGTGGTGCTAAAAATATAAATCTTGCATGAGGCAAAAGCCGTCTAATAGATCTTGCACCTTGTAAATCTATTTCTAAAAGCACTTTTTTACCATCTTTTACTGCTTTTATCACAGGATCAAGCGGTGTGCCATAATAATACTGATTATGAACTTTTGCCCACTCTAAAATCTCCCCCTCATCAACCAATTTTTGAAACTCATTTTCTGAAATGCTATTATAATGAACTCCGTTAACTTCACCAGGTCTCAATTTTCTATTTGTGTAAGAAACACTTACGAAAGCCTTTTTGTCTAACTTTCTAATCTGTTCAGAAATGGACCCTTTTCCTACAGCAGTAGGACCTGCTAACACAGTTATTCTATTTTTAATTTGTAATTTATCAAGTTGTTCAATTTTTTTGTTTTTCATTTTATCTCTTACTCATCTACAGTTATTCTTTTTCGTAAAAGCTCAATTGTATCATCAGATATGCTCATATCTTGTATATAATCAGTTATATTTCCGTAAACTTTTTCTACTTCATCAAGCGCTGACTGTATATAAGAGATATCTACTTCTAACGCAGGCCTCTGCTCTTCAAAAGAGCCAGTTGAGTGAACATCTATTGTTTGCCATAGCTGCTTTGCTGTCAAATTAGATAGTAAATACTCACTGAAAATAGTTTTCTCATCTGTTCCAGCAATAAAATGACAAAGAGCTGCTAGCCAACCGGTCCTATCTTTTCCAGCAGTGCAATGAAAAAGCGGATAATTATAATTTGCTAAAACTTCTAGCGCCTCGCCAAAAATATACCTAACTCTTTTTAGAGATACAAATTTTTTATAAAATGCTCTCATAATAAAAATCTGCTTTTCAATTGGATCATCTGTTTTATAGGCTTCTTCTAAAACTTTTGCTACATCAGGTGTAACACCCTCATTTTCTGATGTGTCTATTGGAAGTAATATATGATCTATAGAAGATGGCAAATTATCTGCACCATCTCTTTCAATTTCCTCATCAGAGCGCAAATCTATTACAGCATCTACTCCTAATTCAAGCAGTTTATCTATGCCTTGATTTTCAACTCTTGATAATAAAGCAGAGCGTAAAAGCTTTTTTGGTAAAATTGGTGATGATGGGCAAGCATAACCTATATCGCGGACATTAAAAGTTCCGGGTATAGTTATCTCATCCAAAATTATTCCTCTATTTTAGTTTTCTCTTCCTTTTCAGGTTCACTGTTTTCAAGATTAGCAAATTTTTCTTTCATTTCCTCTACTTGCTTTTTATGAGCCTCCCAAGTATTATAAGCTTTTGCATAATCTGCCTCCCAAACAGCTCTTTGCTCCTCAAAGCCAGCTTTCCATTCATTTGTTTCAGGATCAAATCCCTCAGGGAACTTATAGTTTCCATCTTTATCATATTCTGCTTTCATACCGTATAAAGCAGGATCAAAGTCTTCACTAGATGGATCTACACCCTCATTTGCTTGCTTCAAAGATAATGATATACGGCGACTCTCTAAATTAATATCAGTAATTTTTGTGTAAATGTTATCACCAATACTTAATACAGAGTCAGGTATATCCACATGTCCGTCAAGAAGTTCTGAAATATGAATAAGCCCCTCCACACCTACAGACAATTTCACAAATGCACCAAATGTTACAAGTTTTATAACCTCACCGTGCACTATTTGACCAATCATATTGCTTTTAGCGAACTCTTGCCATGGGTCTGATTCTGTGGATTTAATTGAAAGAGATATTCTATCTTTTTCAGGCTCTATTGCAAGCACTTCAACAGTGACATCATCTCCAACTTTCACAACTTCTGATGGATGAATAACATGATTCCAAGAAAGCTCTGACACATGAACTAATCCGTCCATACCGCCTAAATCTACAAAAGCACCAAATGAAACAATAGAAGATATTTTCCCTTTTCTAATCTGACCCACATGCAAATCTTCAAGGAATTTCTGCTTTACTTCGCCCTCTTTTTCCTCAAGAATAGCTCTATGAGATAAAACTATATTATTTCTAACACGATCTAATTCCACAATTTTTGCATCTATTTCTTGACCACTATACTGATCTAAATCATTAATTCTTCTAGTTTCAATTAGTGAAGCTGGCATAAAAGCTCTAATTCCCACATCAAGAATTAATCCACCTCTTACCACATCTATTACTTTGCCTGTAATAACACTATTTTTCTCTTTGATAATTTCTAAATCTTTCCATGCATGCTCCCAAACAGCTCTTTTACGGGAAAGAATAAGTCTACCCTCATCATCTTCTTTTTGCAGGACTAAAGCTTCAATTTTCTCCCCTACTTTTAGCAATTCATTAGGGTTTACATCTGGATCTACTGATAACTCTTTTGTAGGAATCACACCCTCTGTTTTATAGCCTACATCTAATAAAACCTCATCAAAACCAATTCTTATAACAGAACCAGTTAAAAAGTCTCCATCTTTAAAGTTGCTAATAGTGTTATCTATCGCTGCTAAGAGACTATCTTTATCCCCTATATCATTTATAGCTACTTGAGGGACTTCTTTTTCTTGTTTTTTTACCATACTTTTCCTTATTTACTTATTACTCAATTTTATTTGTACTCAATTGATTGCTTATATTTATAGTTTATACCAAAAAATGAAAAATAACAAAAGTTGCAAAACTCTAAACTTGCGAATAAGTTTTAATCTAAAACAGATTATTAATCTAAAATTGTATTAATCTAAAATCGAGTTGACAAAATCTACAGGGCTAAACTCTATTAAATCTTCGGACCCCTCACCCAAACCGATCCACTTCACAGGCACACCTATTTGAGATTGTATTGAAAAAATTACTCCACCTTTTGCAGTTCCATCCATTTTTGTCAAAACCACACCTGATATATTCACTGCTTCACGAAAGACTTTTGCTTGTTGCAAACCGTTTTGCCCTGTCATAGCATCTAGCACTAAATAAGTTTGCGTGATTGGAGCAAGTTTTTCGATCACACGAACTACTTTTTTCAATTCCTCTATAAGGTTTGCTTTATTATGCAGTCTGCCAGCTGTATCTACAAACACAGCATCATAATTATCTTTTTTCGCTAAGTCAACAGCTTTATATGCTATAGAGGCAGGATCAGCTCCCTCCTCTTTTACAATTTGCGCTCCTGCAGCTTGGCTCCATGTAGTTAACTGCTCACTTGCAGCAGCTCTAAATGTGTCAGCAGCCGCATAAACCACTTTTTTGCCCTCATCACTTGCTTTTTTGCCAATCTTTCCAAGAGTGGTAGTTTTTCCCACACCGTTTACGCCAACGAATAAATAAATTGCAGGTTTAGATATATTATCAGATTTTGCATTGCCAGATTCACTGCCGTCTAATTCACTGGCACTTTTTGATTTAAGAATATCAACTAAAACATTTTTTGCTGTCTGCTTTACATCATCTGCTGTTTTAGGTTTAGTCTCTTTTATTTTTTCAAGCACTTTTGCAGTAAGCCCTGTTCCCATATCTGCAGAAACCAAAGTGTTTGAAAGTTCTTCATATATATTATCAAGATTTTTAGATGATGAAAATATGTTTGCAAGAGAGAACTTTGGTTTCTTTTTCTCTAAAGCAGTTTCTATAGGTGCTTCTGGAGACTTTTCTACAGGTGCTGACTCTTTTTCAGGTTCAGATTTTGATGCAGTTTCAGATTTAGTCTCTTTTTCAGGTTCAGATTTTCTTTTTTGTAATACAGAAAAAATTACTCCAACTATTACAGCTGCAGCCGCTGATATTAATATATAAATTATCAAATCTAAACTCATAGAATTAGTATACCTTATTTGAAAACAATATAAAGTATCTATTTTTCATTTGCTTGGTATAATTAAATAATGGATGCACAAATGGATGCTCTAATTGTTTTATTATGTATAATTGGGCTTATCATTTTAATAATAAGTGCATCTATAATCGTTTATTTTTTGAGAAAAGCGTATATTGAAAAAGTAAAAATCCAGCTTTTAGAAAAGCGATTAAACTCTAAAATTGGAAAAGGACTAAAATATGCTTTTATTGTAAATCCGTCAAAGAAAAAAGCTGGATTTTTAGTTTCAAAGATTCAAGAGTTTTTTGAAAAGCACCAAATTGGTGATTTTGAAGTTTTATACACTGAATATGATTCACCTGGTCAAAATCAAGCAAGAGCTGCAATAGAAAACAATGCTGATGTGATAGTAGCAGTGGGTGGAGACGGCACAGCGCGAGCAGTAGCTCAGGTAGTGTCTAACAGCAATAAACGCTTTGCTATAATACCTATTGGCACTGCTAACATTTTTGCGCGCAATTTAGATTTAGACCCTCATAATTTATATAAATGCTTGCTCACAGCAGTTGCTGGACATTCAAAAATATATGATGTGGGCTTTGCTAAAGTAAAGGTGAAAGAGGGGCTAAACTGGAGCGGAAGCACAGAGCAAACATTTTTAGCTGTAGCAGGAATAGGATTTGATGCTGCAATGATAGCAGGCACATCTGAAAGACTGAAAAAAAAGATTGGATGGCTTGCGTATTTTACCGGATCTGTAAAACATATACGAAATCCACGCATAAAAGCAAAAATAGATATGCTGAACCTTGACGGCATCACTCATAACATTTTTGAAATTGAAATGAGATCTTTACTTTTTGGTAATGTTAGCAAAATACCAGGACTAACGCTTATACCTCCTGCAAAAGCTAATGATGGCAAATTAGATTTTGTAGCAATTGACACAAAAGCAAATATATTAGGCTGGGGGCAGCTTTTTTCAAATATAGTTATGCAATCTGCGGGGCTAAAAACTAAAAATACTATAAAAATTAGCAATATAAAACACAGGCAAGGCCTAAGCGCAAAAGTAAAAACTCAAAGTGATGTGTTTTTGCAATTAGATGGCGATATTGTTGGCAAAACTAATGAATTGAAAATAGAACTAAATCCCCGTGCATTAACTGTTTTAGTCCCAGATAATAATATATAATAAAGAATAAATTACCTTTTTAAAAAAAGACTAAATAGTGTAAACTATAAATAACATCGCGGGGTGGAGCAGCTCGGTAGCTCGCCAGGCTCATAACCTGGAGGTCATAGGTTCAAATCCTATCCCCGCTACT
>JAITBJ010000067.1 GCA_031283665.1 Candidatus Opitulatrix cubana | reverse complement strand
ATTTTTCTGCACCAGCATTGTACCCCTCAGGATTTTTAAATTTTTCTATACATGTAGAGCCATGATTATTATTTTTCCACTCCGCACATTCAAAGGCAACAACACTACTTCCAAGATTGCTTGCATAACTTGATGCAGGACTTGTAAACAAAACTCCAGTAAATGTTAACACAGTTGAAAATGCAACTGCAACTATTTTTCCATTTATTTTTTTTGATACTATATTCATAATATACTCCTTATATTTTAGATTTTTAGTAACTTTTTTTGTAATCACTAAAGCATTGACTTTCGATGTTGACTTAAGTATAACATACATTCTACAAAAAACAAAATTCTTATATATTAAAGGTGTGTTGAACCTATTTTTATTAAAGATAAGCCCTAAATTACTCTACACCCCGTAATGAGTTAGGTCGATAATATCTGTGCACGCATCACGAGTGTGCTCATCATGAGTGGCTATCACCACAATAGCACCTTTATTTGCAAGATTAGTCAGTTTATCGCTCACAGTCATAGCCGTTTTAGTATCAAGCTGTGCAGTAGGCTCATCTACTAGCAGCAAATTCGGACGGCTCGCAATCCCTCTTGCAAGCATTAGCCTTTGAGCTTCACCACCTGAGAGCTCTTTAAATAGAGAATCTTTTATGGAGCTTAGTCCGAAAATATCTAAATACTCTTCGGCCTCTTTTTCAGCTTGCTCTCTTCGCATTCCAAATGTTAAAAGCGGTAAGCAAATATGATCTAGCACAGTCCTATTTGGCACACCGTGCGGATTTTGAAACACCCAGTTTACTTTTTCAATTTCCTCATATTCTATTCCACCTTTCACAGGTTCAAGCCATTTCGCAATTATTGAAAGAAGTGTGGACTTTCCAGAGCCTGAGGGTCCAACTAATGCATAAGTTTTATTAGGTAGCAAATCTAATGTGAGATTATGGAATAAAACAGCCTCCTCAGTAAATGAATGTGAAATATCTTTGAGTGCTACTTTCATTATCTACCCTTAAAATATCTAAACAGATTTTTTTCGCGAATAGTAAACATAGCAAATGCCACTCCCGCTATAGCACCGAAAACGCCTGAAACAATTATTCTAAATGATATATCTACTATTGAGAGAATATCACCATCAGATTTGAAAATTGCAAAATAAAATGCTACTGGCAAAGTGGTTATAATAGATGGAATAATCCATGCAAGTGATTCAGCTAAAACCTGCAAAAGAGTTTGTGATTTTTTCATTCCTGCATGCAAAGCAGATGCAAATTCAATTCGGCGAATAATAATTGAAGTAAACCCTATTGCAAAGGCAATTATCAGTGCAATAGTCCATATATCTTGTGTGGTCCTAGAATCAAATTCATCAGCTCCTGTAAACTCATATCCATGAGTGGTGTTTAGCTGAAAGATATTTGAGGTGTCTTTATCTTTTTGTTTATTAGAATCCTCTGCAGCGTTATTATCTTTTTTAGAAAGCTTGTCCGCTTGATCAGCACCTATAATAGTGGTTTTCAAAACATCACCAATTTTATTTAGCATAGGCCATGATCTCACCCAGCACTCATCATAAGCAGCATTTGTCACTTCAGGTGAAATAATTGCGTAATCATATCCTGGTCGTCTGCCGTCATCAGGCCAATTATAGATTCCAGAAATGTCTGCCGTGTGCCCAGCTGTAGAGATTTTAGAGCCCACTTTCAAATTTAAAGTGTTTGCAAGTGTGGATGATATATAAACCCCTTTATCTTGAGGCTTTTTGTCCATAAAAAGTTTATATGCAGATTTAGACACGCCATAAATCGGAACAGGTGCTGATGGTAAAGAAACTATACTCAATTTATTTTTTTCTGCTTTCACAGCTCCTGCAGCTTGCACTCCGTTTAGACCATTTAAAAGTTCACAATTTTTCCCACTTATTTTTCCAACATCACTTATTATATATGTGGAAGAACCAGAACTCACATAGCCATTTGCTTCATCCACAATAGAGCCTACACTTACTAAATCATAAAAGCAGCATAAAATCAAAACAGCAGATAATGCTATCATATATCTCAAAGCATGAGTGGTGCCGGACAAAACATTAGCTTTTGCTTCAGAAAAAATCTCTCTTGGTTTCATATTATTTCTAATTCTAAATTATTGACAAACTAAATTATCAGCAGGACTCATATTCACGCTTGTTATCGTCACACTATTTCCAGCTGGCACAATATAAGACTGACCTAATTGAGATGAAACTACTTTTATTTTAATAATTTGATTATTCTCTTGCACGCATGAATTTTTTGCAGACTCATCAGTGAAAATAGCACTCGGCGGCACAGCTAAAACATTCATAGGAGTTTTTAGCACCCAGCTTGCGAGTGAACCTGATCCTCCATCATCTCCTCCGCCACCACCTTGAGGCTGCGAAGAAGCTGCTACACCAAGAGCTGTGAGAGCATCCTCATCTGTAATATCACCATTTGCCTCTATAGGATAAGTCTTTCCACTTATTTT
>JAITBJ010000057.1 GCA_031283665.1 Candidatus Opitulatrix cubana | reverse complement strand
CTGAAGCTGCCGCTTCAAGCATACACTCTTGAATTCTGCTAGAGACATAGCGCGGCAAAATAGCATCTAGCACAGCATCAGGAGATGGCTCAAACTCATAAAGAGGCACACCGCTCTTTTTCACATCCTGCCCCACATCATTTTTCACTTTTGCCACTTTTGAAAGACTAGCACCAAGCTCTTCTGATTCTGGAATGTCAGCATTTTCCTCATCCACCACTTGAAGCGGCAGCATACGGATTACTCTAGGGCGCTGAATCACCATATTCACAAACTCAGAGCAGACAATTATTACTTCATCCACTCCATCATTTTTAGATGTTTTCAAAAAGCATTCCACTAAAGCCTCTGCAATTTCGGCCGACCTCTCCGGACTTGGTGCATCAGAATGGCCAGTCCAAAAACCAGCAAGCGGAATTTTTCTAAAATTATAATATGAAACAGCTCTTTTTCCGCTAACATATAGCAGCACTTTTTTGCCTTCTGATTCAGCCTTCTCAATTTGTGCATTTGCTTGACGGATAATAGAAGATGTGTAATTTCCTGACATCCCTCTATCACTTGCTATCACTAAAATAGCCGCTGCAGAAACTTTTCTTTTATGGTTAGTCAAAATATGCTCTACTGATGCATGATTTGTGACAGCACGAACCGCTTTTGTGATAGCATCTGCATATGGCATAGCATTTTCAGCATAAGCTCGTGCTTTTGTAATCCGTGAAGCAGAAATTAGCTCTTGAGCGCGAAAAATCTTTCCAAGAGATTGTGTGGAAGCAATTCTCTTTTTCAGAACTAATTGTGATGGCATAATCGCTTTCTCTTATTATTTCTTTGCCTTTGCAGCTTTTTGCTTTTTAGTCTTCTGCTTTTCGGGGGTCTCTTTTACCACTTTTTCTTGAACAGCATCTTGCGCAATATCTAATTCATCATCACTAGAAACAGCGTTCTTACTCTTGGCATTTGAATCTACTACAGGAGTAAACTGCTTTAGAAAAGCATCTGTGAACTTTTCTAATTCTGACAAATCTTTATCTGATAAATCACCTGTTTTGCGAATATTCTCAAGCACTTTAGAATGCTTTTCTAGATAAACTATATAGGATTTCTTAAACTCTGCTATCGCAGCCACAGGAAGAGAATCAAGCTTTCCGTTAGTTCCAGCCCAAATAAGAGCCACTTGTGCTTCCACAGGAAATGGCGAATACTGCGGCTGCTTAAGAAGTTCAGTTAAGCGCTCGCCCCTGTCAAGCTGCTGACGGCTTGCTGCATCTAAATCAGATGCAAACATAGCAAAAGCTGCTAAAGATCTGTATTGAGCGAGTTCTATTTTTAGAGTTCCAGAAACCTTTTTCATTGCTGGAATCTGTGCTGCACCGCCTACTCTTGAGACCGATATGCCCACATCCACAGCAGGTCTTTGATTCGAGTTAAAAAGATCTGATTGCAAAAAGACTTGACCATCTGTAATAGATATAACATTAGTTGGAATATACGCTGACACATCATTAGCTTTTGTCTCTACAAGAGGCAAACCTGTCATAGAGCCTCCGCCTAAATCATCAGAAAGCTGTGCACAGCGCTCTAAAAGTCTTGAATGCAAATAAAACACGTCCCCTGGATACGCCTCTCTACCTGGTGGACGGCGCAAAAGTAGCGACACTGAACGATAAGCTTCTGCCTGCTTTGATAAATCATCAAATATAATTAACACACTTTTGCCCTCATACATCCAATGCTGCCCTAAAGCTGAACCTGAATAAGGTGCTAAATACTTAAACCCTGCAGAATCTGATGCAGGAGACGAAACTATTGTAGTGTATTCCATAGCACCAGCTTCTTCTAGAGAGCCTTTTACACTAGCTATAGTCGTTCCTTTTTGACCGATTGCCACATATATACATCTTACTTGCTTTTCAGGATCGCCTGTATCCCAAAGCTTTTTCTGATTTATAATAGTATCAACTGCTATAGCGGTTTTTCCTGTTTGACGGTCGCCAATAATTAACTGCCTTTGACCTCTGCCTATAGGAGTCATAGAATCTATTGCAAGGATGCCGGTTTGAAGAGGTTTATAAACAGAGCGGCGATGCATAACATTAGGAGCTTGCGCTTCTAAAACTCTTCTTTCGGTGGACTTTATTTCTCCTAAACCGTCTACAGGATTTCCCATAGGATCTATCACTCTTCCCAAAAAATCATCTCCTACAGGAATTGACAAAACCTCACCTGTTCTTTTCACAGTTTGACCCTCTTCAATTCCTACAAAGTCTCCTAAAATAACTACACCGATTTTTCTCTCATTCAAGTTCAGAGCTAAACCTAATGTGCCGTTTTCAAAACGAACCAATTCACTAGCCATTAAAGATGAAAGACCCTCTATTTGAGCTATACCGTCTCCAGCTTCCACCACTAAACCAACTTCCTCCTCAGTGGCACTAGACACGGAAAACTCTTTTGCAAACTTACCCAAAGCATCACGGACTTTTTCTGCATCTATTTTCAATTCTTCCATATTTCCTCTTTCTTTACCATTGCTAATAATTGAGATTTAAACTCTTTCTACGCTTTCTTTCAATTGCCTAATCTTTGAGCTCACAGTTCCATCTATTACAGTATCACCGTATTGAACTTTTATTCCGCTAATTACATTCCCATCTATTATTATATTAAATGTGGCTTCTTTTTTTTCACGGTTTTCAATAATATGCTCTAATCGCTCTAATTGAGTTTGTGTTGGTTGCACAGCTGCTGTCACATTTACTAATACTCTATTAAGTTTTTTCGTAATAAGAGACACTAACCAAAAAAGTGTAGAAACAAAATTACGTTCTCTCAGAGCATAAGTAGAATGGTGCATAAGCATAAGTGTTAAAGGATTTACTTTATCTAAAAAGAACTCATCTATTATAGATTTTCTAATCTCTTTATCTACACCTTTTTCACCAAGCTTCTCTGAAAGAAGCGGATACTCTTTTATAGCATAAGCAGCTAAGTTTAGTTCATAAACTATTTCGTCTAATATCCCAAGCAGCGCTGCGGTATCAAAAATTAAATCTAAAGCAGTGTCTTCTATACTATCTTCTAGATCTTTTGCAGAGGAATAAGGTCTAACTAATAAATCATATAACACACTTTTTGTCATATCACAAGTCTTATCAAAAACCTCATTTGCTAGTTTTTGTTTTTCTTCTGTAGTATGTGCAAAATCTGATAAAAAGTTTCCTAATGTAGCATTGTCGCAAACAGCAGATGCTATTATAAATAATTCTTTTGCAGATACTATAGCAGGCATTGTCCGAATAGATGATGTGCGAATTGCTTTATTTTTATCGGTCATTATTCTTGCCGTTGATTATTCTTTTCCAAATTATCCAAAAATGAATCTATAGATTTTAGCTGTTCAGGAGTAGCGGAAACCTTATCTTTGATTATTTGAGTAGCAAACTGCGTAGCTATATTTCCAATATCTTTTTTCAATGACACAAATGCTGCTGTTTTATTAGCATCTATTGTCTTCTGCGCTGCTAAAATAGTTCTATTTGTGTTTTCACCAGCCTGTGCTTTAGCCTCATCTATTATTCTATCAGCCTCTTTTTGAGCTTTTATTTTCACATCTTTTGCATCATCGTTTGCTTGACCAAGCTGTGTTTCATATTGACTTTTTGCTTTTTGCGCATCTTGGTTTGCCTGCGTAGCAGTCTCTATCTGCCCTTCAATTTTATTAGTTCTTTCATCAAGAGTGGTATTTAGTTTTGGCAAAATATATTTATAAAAGCAAAAAGCAATGATTATTATAACTAACGCCGACCAAAAAATCTCAGGGGTTTTTGGTATAAAAATCTCTACACCAGAACCGCTCTCCTCAAGATGCAAAAAATTCAACTTTGCTCCTTATACAATGAATACAAGAACAAAGCCCATAAGTGCAAGAATCTCAACGAATGCAAGACCTATAAACATCATACCTTGCAGCTTTCCTGACTGCTCAGGCTGACGAGCCATACCTTCTATAGTCTTTCCAATAATAATTCCTAAGCCTATGCCTGGACCAATAGCGCCTAAACCGTAGCCTGCTATAGATAAATTACCTGATAACTCTGTTAGAATATGAATTGCTTGAACTGGTAACATAATTTCCCCTCTCTTATATTTTGAAAATCTAATTATATTTTAGCATAAAAGATTTTTATTTATTATTTCTGAATTTGTATGATGTAAATCCTGCTGATGAAAGAGCAAGAATCGCAAAACTTCTTTTTATACTCAAGTTCATATTTGTACTTGATTTCATAAAAACTGGCTTCATAAAAAAACTCCTATTTTATCTTTTATATATATCTATACTACCACGAAATTTGTACAGTATCTCATCACAAAAATATAAAAATCTTTTCTATTTTGTATGTCTCAAAAAATACTTTCTTATCTCGCTAACTGCAGGAGTTAATAATGATAGAGCAAAAACTATTAACCATTCTGCTATTGACAGGGAATGAGTACCGAAAGGCCCTTGCAAAAACGGTATATAAACTACTACTAATTGTAGCAAAAATGAAAAAACTACTGCTAATAATAAATACTTATTACTGAAAAAATCATATAGTGCTGATTTATAAACATCTCTTGAACAAAAAACATTTAGCAGCTGAGAAATCACAAGCACCGAAAATGCTGTAGAACTTCCGCCTATTTTAGCTCCAATCAAAGTGGCAAATCCCATAGTAAATCCTACAATTGCAAGTGTAGTCCATGCTGAGCGAGCTAAAATAGGCTCTTGCAATTTGCGTGGTTTTTCGCTCATAAGATTAGCTTTTGACTTATCAAGCCCTAAAGCTAGGGCAGGGGCGCAATCTGTTAAAAGATTAATCCAGAGTATTTGAGTAGCTAAAAGTGGAGAAAAAATCAGCTCTCCATTTGCTCTTGTAATATCTAAAACGCTAGCAAAAATCACTCCTAAAAGCACAGCTACCACTTCACCTATATTAGATGAGAGCAAATAAGCTAAAAACTTTCGTATATTATTATATATTATTCTGCCCTCAGACACAGCTGAAATAATAGTAGCAAAATTGTCATCAGTCAAAATCATTTTAGACGCTTCTTTTGTAACACCAGTGCCTGTAATCCCCATAGCTATACCTATATCTGCCTGACGCACAGCTGGTGCATCATTTACGCCATCCCCTGTCATAGCAGTAATAAATCCAGCATTGCGTAATACATTTACAATTTTCAATTTATGTTCAGGTGCCACTCTTGCATAAACATTTGTATGCAAAACAGTCTCTTTTAATTCAGCTTCTGTCATATTATCAAGCTGCTTGCCCTCTACAACACTTGATACATCAGCTACAAGTCCAATCTGTTTTGCAATAGCTCCTGCTGTGAGCTTATGATCGCCTGTAATCATAATCACTCTAATTCCAGCACTTTTTGCAAGCTTGACTGCATCCTTTGCCTCTGCACGCGGAGGATCTATTATTCCAAGCATTCCTACCCAACATAATCCAGTTTCATCTGTTTGACTAATTTTTGAACTCTCTGTGTTTTTATAAGCAACTCCTAAAGTTCTTAAAGCCTGCATAGAATAATTAGTTATTTCAGACAAAATAGATGATTTTATTTCAGAGTCTATCTCCACTATTTTCTCATCTATTAAAATATGTGTACATTTTTCCAATAATATATCAGGAGCTCCTTTTGAAACTAATAAATTTCGCTCCTGCTGATTCTCATCAAGCAAAACCGACATCATTTTTCTGTTTGATGAAAACGGCACTTCGCTTATGCGAGTATAATTTCTTTGAGCTGCTTGATATAATTTAGCTTCTATTGCCTTTGCCACAATTGAAGTCTCTGTAGGATCACCTAGCAATTGCCCGTCTGTTTCTACTTGAGTATCGTTGCAAAGGCTTCCAAACAAAATAGTGGTCTTCTCATTTGAGCTTATCTGCTTCACAGTCATCTTATTCTGTGTAAGAGTCCCTGTCTTATCAGAGCAGATTACATTTGCAGATCCAAGCGTTTCTACACTTGCAAGCTTTTTAACAATAGCACCTCTTTTTGCCATTCGTGTAACACCTAACGCCAAAACCACTGACAAAATTGCTACTAATCCCTCAGGCACCACTGCCACTGCTAATGAAACCCCTAAAACTAACATTTGTATAAATGTGTCTAAAGAGTTGAATCCCTGCTGCAAAATTAAAACCAGTATCACAGCTGCTGCTATCACACACGCACCAATTCCTAAAACTTTACTCATTTGAGCTAGCTGGCGTGTTAGAGGGCTTGGCTCTTCTTTTACACTATCTAACATTTTTGCAATTTTGCCAACCTCGCTAATCATACCAGTTTTTGTAACAAGAGCAAATGCTTTTCCGCTTGTAACATGTGTAGTGGCAAAAACGCAGTCTTTCCTTTCTGCAATAGGTCTCAAATCATTTTCTTTTGGAAGACTAAACTCTGTAGCGCCAGGATATTTAACTTTTGAAACGCTTTCTGATTCTCCTGTGAGCACAGCTTCAGCAATTTTCAATTCATTAGATTCTAAAACAATCCCGTCCGCTGCCACTATATCGCCCTCTGTAAGGTAAAGTATATCGCCAGGAACTACACGACTTGCTTCTATCTCAACTATTTTTCCATCTCTAACCACTTTACAATGTGGTTTTATCATAGATTTTAAGGCTTCCACAGCTTTATTTGCTTTAGACTCTTGCATATAACCTATAAGAGCATTTGCAATAAGTATTATTATAATTACTATCACATCTGCTGGAGCTCCATGAGAGCCCTCTAAAATCCAAGCCACAAATGAAATTATTACCGCTGCAAGAAGTAAATAAATTAAAGGATCTTTAAATTGAAGTAAAAACTTTTTCCATTTTGGAGTTTCTTTTTTTTGATCTAAAAGATTTTTGCCGTATTCAGTTAAGCGATTTTTTGCACCTTGCTCGCTTAGCCCATTAAATTTGACTATTTCCATTTTGCTAGTCTATTAGGAAGCTAAAACACTATCTAAAAGCGGCACTCTATTCCAAGAATAAATAAGTCTTTCATCTCTTGGACCTAATTCTAAAACAGAAACAGATGCTGTATTCAAAAAAAAGTTTTGTGCATATTTAGGATGCACGCCAATCCATTGAGTAGTTAAATATCTCAAAAAATGCGCATGTGCCACTATGCAAACAGTTTTGCCTTTATATAAATCAGGCAGCACTTTGTAAATCATTCTTTGTCCTCTGCCTGCCACCTCTTGAATAGTTTCACCTGGAAGAGTAGACACGGGAACACTTGACCTTAAATCCTTATCATACACTAATCTTGATTCGGGCACAGGTCCTAAAAATGCTGTATCAAAAAACACACCATCATCAAATAAGTTCCACTCTCCCTTATCTTCGCCCCAAAATCTAGTTTTTGCTTCAGTTGCTTCAGGAATAGATCTGCCCTCAATAGGTCCATAATCCATCTCTTGCACAAGAGGCTCTGTAGTGTAGCCATCAAATCCAATTAGCTGAGCAGTTTGCTGTGCTCTTTTCAATGGAGAAACATAAATTATATCAGGCTTTATATCATAAAGATTTTTTCTTGCTACTCGGGCTTCTTCTATCCCTTGATCGGTCAAAGGCAAATTAGTTCTGCCAGTATAAAAGCCATCTCTTGCCCAAGCTGTTTGTCCGTGTCTAATTAATACTAATTTACCTGTTTCCATAAAAACAGTTTATCACCTAAATTACTGATTTTTATTATAACAATTATACTTGCTCTTATAATGATAGAATATAAATATGTCCCATAATTTGCAAATTGAACAAGTTTATGATTTAGTTCAATGGGATAAAATAATAAACTCATTAGAGGGCCACCCTTTGCAATTGTCAAACTGGGGAGAGTTGAAAGCCAAAAACCAGTGGAGCGTAAACCGTATTGCAATATATGATTCTGGCAAAATAATTAGCGCTGTTCAAATTCTCACACGAAAATTGCCCTTTCCATTTAAGGCTATTAGTCATATACCAAGAGGTCCTATTATAAAAAAGGGTGAGAGTGAAATCAAAATACTAAATCAGATTTCAAAATGGATAAAAACCAATTTACGCTCTATTGCTATAATCTGTGAAGTAGATTTTTTAAAAGGGCAATTTTCGTACTCCTCTAAATGGTCTATTTCAAAAACTCCTATTTTGTTTAATAAAACTCTTATTATAGATTTGAATCTTGCAAACGAAAAACTCTATTCAAATCTAAACCGCAAAAACAGAAATCATATCCGGCATGCCGAAGCTGCAGGAGTGAAAGTAAAAATTGCAAAGACTAAAAAAGACGTGGAAGCAGCACTATCTGTTTATAAAAAAGTAGCTGCCCGTGCAGGATTTGCTTTACATAATGATAGCTATTTTTATAACGCTTTTGAATTAGGAATTGGTCCTTTATATATAGGCTATATAGAAAACAAGGCCGTGAGCTTTTTATGGGAGGCTCAATCTAACAAAACTTGTTTTGAGTTATGGGGCGGTGCTAATGAAGAGGGGCAAAAAGCTTACGCAAATAATTTAGTAAAATGGTTTGCAATTTGCAATATGAAAAAGAATGGCGTTTCAAGATATGATATGAACGGGCTGCTAAACGCTGGCATAACTAATTTCAAAAAAAGTTTTGAAAAAAGAGAAGATGTTTTGGTAGAAAGCCACACTCTAATTCTCAATCCCCTTTATTATCTTTACACTCTTTCATATAAAGCACTGAAGCTGTTCAAAAAGTTTTTTAAGTAATGGCTAATAAAAACCAGAAACCAAATAATAGTCAAAAAAAATCGCAAACACGCTCTGCTATAATTTTTGCGAATGGCGAAAATCCTTTTTCGTATAATAAGTCAAAAAGCGAAAAAGAGTTTATTAAAAATATGATTAGCGAAATTAAAAATGCTGATCTAATCTTTGCCTGCGATGGAGCTCTTATTTATCTTGACAAAAATCATATTTCACCAGATTTTATCGTTGGAGATTTAGACAGCATAAGCAAAAATATCGTAGGCGAAAAACTAGAAAAAAAGTATTCGCAAAAATTAATCCGTTTTACAAATCAAGAAAATAATGATTTAACTAAAACAGTAGAATATGCCATTTCAAAAGGAGTGGGAAAAATAACAATTTTTGGAGCTACTGGAAAGCGGGAAGATCATACTATCGCAAATATATCTCTTTTAGCTCAATATACACAAAAGCTTGAGGAAGTGGTTATAAAAAGCATTTGGAGCACCATTTTTGCAGTTGGTAAAGAGAAAACTTTTCAAGTAAAAAAAGGGGTTCAAGTTTCTATATTTGCGCTTGACAAAAATGTAAAGATTACAACTTATGGCTTAGATTGGAAACTTGAAAACGCTCAATTAAAATCCTGGTGGATGGGTTCGCTAAATCAGACTAGTTCAGATGAGTTTACAATAAAAACTAATTCCAATACACCAAAAGTAATTGTTTGGATTCAAAACAGTTAAATTATATCTACATCTAAACTATATCCAAGATGGAAAGAAAACAATTTGCCTCCATTTTTCATAAGATATAGGAATAGATAACCAAACAGGATAAAAGTAAATTGAAACAATAAATGTTAAAAACCCGATTATAAATAGTGGCATTATAATAGATTTATTATAGCTCCTATCAAGTGATAAAGCGCTATCGAAATCATTATTATTAAAATATAATTCATCATAATTCAATAACAAAAAATAATGAATTACAGCCACAAATGACAAAATTATAAATGGCAAAATCAGTATAGAGTAAAACTGAAAAGTTGGTCTATTAGGATACGGCAGCCAAGGAATAAGTCCAGCTGCAATGCCCGATAAGCAAATAATTATTTTGCCAGATGTGAGCCTCCTGCGAAATGTTGGAATAAATAAAGATATTATCAAAAATAAAATAGCTACAGCACCGCCCCACCATATAAATAAATTGCCAAGACTTATAATTTCTTCCACGCAAGATGCTGATCCTCCGCACTGCATTTGATCTGGCAAAGTAGAATTATAATACATTGCTGTAGGTCTAGACATAGTTATCCACTGCCATGCAGATGATGAATAAGAATGAGCAGCTGTCAAATTAGCATGGAAATTATATATTTGACGATGAAAATCTGCTAACACCCAAAGTCTTTCAAAAAAGTTTTTGCCAAGAGCAGCTTTGCTATTTACCAAATATGGAATCCAAGTTGCCAAATATACAAAGAAAGGAACTACTGTAAAAAATAATATATTTTTGAAATACTGCCTTTTTTCTTTTATTAAATAATAAAAGAAAAAGAATATGAGAAAATATAAAGCAGACCATTTCACAGCGCATCCTAAACCAAACATCACTCCTGCCAAAAAAGACTTTTTATATAATACAGAAATTACTCCTGCAAGCACAAATGCTGTCAAGAAAATATCTAAAAGAGCAACTCTGCTCATAACTATTGCTACTCCATCTATTGCAAATAAGAATCCCGCAAAATTGCCAAACGTCCAAGAGCATAAAACTTTTTTCACTAAAACAGTTACAAGTGCAATACATATAGTACCAAAAATAGCTGCAGAAGCTCTCCATAAAAATGAATTATCTAAACTGCTAAACCGCATAGGTAAACTAATTAAAAGTTTTCCTAGTTCAGGATGAACAAAAAACCCTGATTCCGAACCATTTTGAATAAGCGATATAGCATCTTTCACATAATATGTTTCATCAAAAACATAAGTTTGTGGATTGCCTAAATTGAAAAACCGTATAGCCATTCCAAAAATAACTATTATTGAGGACAATGCAAAATGTTTTTTATTTGCCTTTATATTAGCAAGAATACTATTCAAGTCCGCCGACTTCACCAGGTTTTACACTGCCATCTTGCAAAGATTTCATAAATGCTGGCATTTCATCGTCATCTAATAAAAGCACTGATCCTGCTGCTCCAGCATTATAACCCATAGACTTTATAGGTAAAGTGCCGTGAGCGCCTTTATCACCAGAAGCATCTTTAAAACCAAAAAAAGCTTGGGCCACATCAAATATATTTGCACGCTCATCAAAAATCATAGAGTCTAAACTAGTATTTGCTACAGGAAATGCCTTAAACGGATTCAGGAGCACATCAGGTGAATAGATTTTTTTACCTAACTCATTAATCACTTGCCTTTGCCTAAGCGTCCTGCCTATATCAGACAAAGGATCGGCATATCTCATTCTTGAAAAAGCTAATGCTTGTCCAC
Organism: Candidatus Opitulatrix cubana; assembly: GCA_031283665.1. Classification (GTDB taxonomy): domain Bacteria; phylum Actinomycetota; class Actinomycetes; order Actinomycetales; family Bifidobacteriaceae; genus Opitulatrix; species Opitulatrix cubana. The sequence goes on along the minus strand of JAITBJ010000057.1, from coordinate 3,396 downwards.
CGTCCACATCATGGCATCCTGCTTTCCATTTTAGTCCACTATCATTATCATCTACATCATAATCTAAACAAAGATGCAGCTTTCCAACAGAATCTACTGTTGATAGTAAGCCATCAAAACCCATTTCAATAAAATGGTCTATTTTGATATTAAAGTTTTCCTCTATAGTTTTTACCATCAGTTTTGAACCGCCATAAGAATAGGCAGCGTTGAGTTTATTAGCTCCATATCCGTCTATATCAACATAAGAATCTCTTGGAATTGAAATAAGCGATGGTGTGCCTGATTTTGGAAGAGTCAAAAGCATAATAGTATCACTTCTGCCACCTGCTGTGTCATCGTGTACAGATTTATCTCTTGCATCAGAACCAGCTATTAAAAAAGTAGTAGCAGATGAATTATCTGCTTTATTCGTTAAAGCATTTTCATGCAATAAGCGTGAATTAGCCCATATCAAAACACCAACTATAAAAAGAATAAAAACAAGGATAATTGCAATAATTATTTTCCAAACTCTTGACAACTTCTTTTTACCATTTTTTTTCAGTTTAGAGTTTTTAGATTTTTTGCCGCTCTTATCAAGGTGCAAATCAGTTAGACTTACTTGACCGCTCATTCTCTGGATTTGAGTAGGAGGTGTTGTAGCAGGCGAATTTTTATCTACTTTTCCAACAGGAGAAAATGATTTTGGTTTATTAAACTGATTATTATGTCCATCATTTTGAGGTGTAAATGACGGCGGCGTAGAATGCGTTTTGTCTGACATTATTTACCACAAACATAATCATCTTTTGCGTTTTGATGTTGTAAATCATCTAAAGATGTTATATCACCTGAGCCTGATGATGGACTAGACGCTGGTGTAGGGGTAGAGGTAGGTGTAGATGTAGGATTTGGTGTGGAGCTTGGAATAGGCGCCACAGGTTTAATAAGTGGTATATCATGAATAAATCTATTCCATATTTCGTTCGCTTTATCAGTCCATTGTATACGATTTGGATCAGGTGCATAAGATGTCCAAGGCACTGTATAAAACATCACATTGCTCATATTTATATTACGAATGCTAAATGCAAGACCTGCATAATCTTGTATAGAAAGTGTGGAAGTCATAGAATGTGTAGCGCCACGAATTAGTCTATATAATTCTGGAATGTGTGAAAAATCCATCTCTTGCATAGCTTTATTTGCTATTGCACCAATAACCTGCTGTTGGCGTTTAATCCTGTCAATATCAGACCCATCCCCTAGTCCTATACCCTCACGAGCACGAGCATATTCAGTAGCATCTCTTCCATTGAGATTTTGCATACCTTTTTCAAGCACAAGCCCTCCTACATTCCAAGCATCAACATGCTCGGGTATACAGATTTTAATTCCATTTAGCGCATCAACCATATTTTTGAAAGCAGCAAAATCTGCTACCATAAATCCATCTATATGAACTTGTGTATTATATTCCACAGTTTTAGCAGCGCACGATGCTCCTGATTCTAAATCACCGCCCTGATCATAAGCATTTGCAAACGCACTATTAAACATTGCAATAGTCTGACCCGGTGCTTGACCTTTTGAAGTTTGGCAGTCTGGTATAGGCACCATAGAATCACGAGGTATTGACACCATTTCCACTCTTTGGCGGTCGCTTGAAATATGAATAAGTATAGATGTATCACTTCTTGCACCAGCTGCATCTTCCGCATATCCGTCAGATGATAAATCTAAATCTTCTTGAGTCCCTCTTGAATCCACTCCTAAAACTAATATATTCATAGCGTTTCCAGCATTTGGATCAACTGGCGGTCTATCTTCTCCCATAAGAGAAGTGTTCATAGAATTGAAACCATAATTTATATCAATCCATAATGCTGCTGCAAAAGAGCCAGCTCCAAAAAAAAGAGCCACTACTACTAAAATAGCAACCATTTTATGTGTAGAACGAGCAAATTTTGTTGCGTGTCTAGGAAAATCTAGATTCCGTGTCATACAATAAGTCTATCACGAAAGGGCTTTTTTCAAGAATTGACCTGTATAAGATTTTGAAACCTTTATAAGATTTTCTGGCGTGGCAGCTGCTATTATTTCACCACCAGAATCGCCTCCCTCAGGGCCTAAATCTATAATCCAATCAGCAGATTTTATCACATCTAAATTATGTTCTATCACTGCTACAGTATTGCCTTTATCAACTAAACTTTGCAAAACTAAAAGCAGCTTTTTAATATCTTCAAAATGGAGACCTGTAGTTGGTTCATCTAAAATATAAAAAGTCTTTCCGTTTGATGGCCTCTGCAATTCAGTAGCTAATTTCACTCTTTGAGATTCACCGCCTGAAAGCGTTACAGAACTTTGCCCTAATTTCAAATAGCCTAATCCTACATCATTTAGAGTTTTCAAATAGCGAACAATAAATGGTATATTATCAAAAAACTCAACTGCTTGACTAATTTCCATATCCAAAATATCTGCTACATTTTTTCCTTTATATTTCACTTCTAGGGTTTCATCATTATAGCGTTTACCTTTGCAAACTTCGCATACTACATAAACATCTGATAAAAAGTTCATCTCTATTTTTATAGTTCCGTCTCCAGAGCATGCTTCGCATCTTCCCCCTGGCACATTAAACGAAAATCTTCCTGGTTTATAGCCTCTGCGCTTTGCTAATTTTGTTTCAGATAGAAGCACTCTTATTTTGTCCCAAACTTTCGTGTATGTAGCAGGATTAGATCTTGGAGTTCTTCCAATAGGGGATTGATCCACATGAATGACTTTATCTAAATGCTGCAAGCCCTCAATTTTTTTATGTTTTCCAGCTACCATTTTTGCACCATTTAATTTATTTGCAAGTTCTCTATATAAAATCATATCTACAAGCGTAGACTTTCCAGAACCAGAAATTCCTGTCACGCAAATAAAAACTCCTAAAGGAAATGCAGCATTTAGATTTTGCAAATTGTTTTCTGATGCACCAATTACTTTTAACTGTTTTGATTTGTTTATTTTTCTTCTACTCTTTGGAACGCTTATTTCTTTTTTGCCGTTTATATAATCAGATGTGAGAGAATTTTTCACATTTTTGAAGTTTTTAAACGGTCCATTATAAACCACTTGCCCGCCAGATTCTCCTGCAAGAGGCCCTATATCTGTAATCCAATCTGAACTGCGAAGAGTTTCTTCATCATGCTCCACTACAATTAGCGTATTACCTAAATCACGCAAATGCTCTAATGCAGTAATAAGGCGAAAATTGTCTCTTTGATGCAGTCCAATTGAGGGCTCATCAAGCACATAAAGCACTCCCACTAATCCAGAGCCTATTTGCGTAGCAAGTCTTATTCTTTGAGCTTCGCCGCCTGAAAGAGTGGCAGCAGAGCGTGCAAGCGTTAAATAATT
>JAITBJ010000019.1 GCA_031283665.1 Candidatus Opitulatrix cubana | reverse complement strand
AAAATAATGCTATAAATGTTAATATTTCTCGTATCAGAAAAAAACTTACTGAATTAGATAGCAAATTTGCAGATTCAATCGTAGTCAAAAAAGGAATAGGCTGGAAATTTGTTTTGCCTGATAATTTATAAAAATGTATTGTATTAAACGGTAGTATATGCTATACTGCAAGTGTAAGATAAATTGAAAGGCAAAATGCTCAAAAGTAAAAATATACTCTTTCTGACATTAATAGTTTCGGTGTTGGGTTTCTCTATTTTTGGAACGTTTTTATTCAAAGAGGTATCGGCTAATTTGCTTTATGGTGCTAAGTCATATTTTTCAATTTCTGAAATTCCAAATGATCTTTCAAAACCTGATGCTGAAGCTCAAATCAAGCAAGCTGTTACTAAAAACAATGTCAACGCTTTTTTAATTTACAAAGGAGGCTCAAATGGAGTTAATTCTATAACTGCCTATGCTTTCGTAGGCGATAATAATGCATTTCAGTCTAATTTAGAAAATGGCCGCTACCAAAGTTTCGACCCTAGTTTTAAAGTGGAAATTAAACAAACTGATCAAATTGGGGACCATTCTTTAATTGGAACTTATCAAACAACTGCTGATGAATCAACAGTTAAAGAAATTGTCCAAGATTTAAAAAATCACGGTATTACTGCAAATTATCGCTACTATGGCTCTTCTGTTTACATTGCACAATTCTTTTTTATCCTTTTTCAGCATAATCTTTTTCTGCTTTTCTATGCAATTTTGATTGCCCTTTTCTTTGCACAGGTATACTCAATTGTTTCACGCGGTAAAGAGCAGGTTGCTTATGTCACTAACGGGTTTTCTAACACGCGCATACTTCTGAAAATGCTAAAAAATCACATTAAATATTATTTAGCAGCACTCGCAATATCCTTGCCTATAGTTTTAGTATTTCTTTTTTTCTATAATCACTGGCATTTGCTGACAGACTTGCTGCTAATACTATTAATTATGTATGCAGTCTTATTTGTGGTGATTGTCCTCGTTGTATTTTTTGCAGTTTCAATACTCTCGCTCAAACCTAATTTTGTTGAGCTGGTCAAAGGAAAAACTCATAATCGCTTTATAAACTTTGCAACAGTGGCAACTCAAATCTTACTTTCGATTATTCTTTTTGTCTTTGCTGCATCTAGCTTTACTAACACCTTAACACTTTTAAAAGATTTATCAAAACTTTCAGTTTATGAAAATGTCAAAAGTTATGATTATTTTATTCTTGGTCCTCGCATTAATGAGAGTAGTGCAAATGAACATTTAGGTAAATTCTTTCGCAGTTTAGATAAGAGCGGACGCCTAATATTTGTTGAGCGCAATAGAATTAATCTAGGTGACCTTTCAGATGCTGATGAAAAGAGCAGCTCTTTAAATAACTATAAAGTTAGCAATAGTTTTATTGTCAATAACGCATATTTGTCCGCTCAAAACATTATTAAAGATGATGGTAGCATAATAAATAGTTTGCCTAGTAATAGTATTTATGTTTTGCTGCCTGAAGATAAACTAGATTTGCAAGGCAGAGTTGTAGAAAAAGCCGAGCAAGTTATTGAAGAGCTGAGTTTCGAAAGTTCAGATCAGATTCCTCCAATAAAAGTGATATTAACGCAAAAAAATCAAGAACTTAGCAATTTCAATACTGGACGTGACCTCAATATGGGTCCGCTGCTAAACCCGACGACAAGTGCAACTGATCCGATTATACTCGCAATTCCTGACACTTCTCGGATGCTTAGCGACACCGTTTATCTTTCTTGGGCGTCAAACAGCAGCGTTCTGGTTGATAATTCTAGTCAAGATCTTGAGTCTTTAATTAAAGAATCTTCTGTGCGGCAATATATCACTTCAACAAATAGCGTTATTGACGGCGTCACTAACCAGATTGAGGAGTCAAAGCTTCAGTTGCAGCTTGTTTTAGTGGCGCTTATTCTTTCATTCCTGATTTTCGTATTTTCAACTTACGTTTTGTCAATTGTACATTTTAATAAATCTAAACGCATTATTTTTGCAAAACTAACTAACGGCTTAACCTTCTGGCAGATTAATGGTAAATTTATTATTTTGACTAGTGCAATCCCGCTACTTTCCGTGATTTGTGCGTTTTTAGCAATTGGTGGCGGAGGTGTTTTTACTTTCGAAATTATTTTAGTATTAATAGCAGTTAGCGCAACTACTTCTTCAGTTTCAGCATTAGTTTTGAATCAGAAGCTTTTAAAGGACTTCCAACAATTATAATAGATATAGGAAAGGTGTAATATGAGAATCGAACTACAAAACTTGAGCAAATCATTTGGTGATAAGAGGCTCTTTAGTAATCTGAATGCTGCATTTGAGCCAGGTGCTATGTATGCGATTACTGGAAAAAGCGGTTCTGGGAAAACTACGCTCCTGAACTGCATAACGCTCCTTGAAAAAATAGATTCAGGTGTGATTTTGTATGATGGTAAACAGATGCAAAACCTCTCGCATTCTAAACAGATAGCGCTTTACCGCAAGACTATCAGTTTTGTTTTTCAAAACTACGGTTTAGTTGATGACTGGACAGTAGCGGAAAACCTAAAGCTGCCCTTAACTTTTAATAGTTCAAAAGCTGACAAAAGGGAAAGTATTAATAAAACATTAGAACTGGTCGGACTTAAAGGCAAGGACCAAATGAGAGTTTATTCTTTAAGTGGTGGAGAGCAGCAGCGTGTAGCCATTGCGGCGGCGATTTTGAAAGATGCAAAAGTGATATTCTGTGATGAACCGTCTGCTGCTTTAGATTTAGAAAATGTACAGTTAGTGCTTAACATTTTAGATGTTTTACGACAGCAAGGACGCACAATTTTAATTTCTTCACATGATGCTAATGTAGTTTCGCGATGCCAAAATGTTTATCAATTAGGAAATAGCAAATTTTTAAAGCTGCGCTAATCCTCCGCCTTTGATTAGGTCAGTACAAAAATAACTTTTATTTTACACCAATGTTGCTAAAATGTTATATTAAATTGGAGGCTTTTATTAAGCGCATTATGTAAATTAAAATTAAAGTGTGGGAAGGTCTCTTATCTCTAAGATAAAAAATATTTTAATTACATTGACCTTTTTATTTACATATTTTTTAGTCCTTCCCACAAACTCCTCTTTTTCGGCTTATGATGATGGCGGTCCCCCTATTCCGGGCAATATTCAAAACACCGTGATTCAGGGCACATATATTAATGATTCTGGAAATCTGCAATGGGAAAAGCTTATGCCAGACCCTGCAAATTCTGAAAGCACAAATCCGCAGTATGCAGATGTTTATCGCCCTGGATTTAAACATATATGCGGCGCCACATTTTTGCTAATGGCCACACAA
>JAITBJ010000033.1 GCA_031283665.1 Candidatus Opitulatrix cubana | reverse complement strand
TTATTTATATGAGGGACAAAGTTTACCACTTCATCATCTACCGATATTGTATATTCCTTTATATTTAAAACATTATCAGACTTCGTCAGATCAAATATATTTACTAATGCTACTATTTTCCCTCTTACCACATTTGCCATTTTCATATAAAAAAGAAGCTGATGTGCATATCTTTTAGGCACAGCTAATGCAGGAGACAAACTCTTTTGCGAGGTTTCTGTTTGCAAATCTTCTAGCGGCAAAAAAACCTCTATTTTATTTGTGTTTTTTATTTCTATTATTTCTTCAACCTCTCCTGAGGGCCCAAGTTTTAGAGCATCAAATCTTGCAACTAATTTTTCATTTTTATTATATATATAGTTGTATGGTGCAATAGAAATTTTTCCAGGATGTTTTTTTGCAAGTTTATTTATAATAACAGTTTCCCATGCATTACCTCTTCCTAAATCTCCGAAAAAATCTGATATATTAGAAAGTTTAACTTTTTTTAGAACTTCTCTGTAATGCTTTTCTTTATCGGTTTTTACCCAACTAGTGTTTTCAATATACCAATTAAATATATTATAACCTTTTTTTATCTCATCAGGGTTTATCATTTCTTTATAAAGTTTTCGCCATACACTAGGAGTGCCAGCTGCATCTAAGGCTCGAGTTCCGCCAATTCTATGCTGCCTGCTCTCAGATGATGCTGTAAACTTTTCGCGAACTAAATTGCCAATCAATTCATCAGAAAACTTTAATAGAGTTTTGGTTTTGAGAAGCTGCTGCTTTTCCTCATTTGCTTTTTTAATAATTGAAACAGTATATAAATCTTCCCATCTTTCCAAAATAAACACTTTACTTTGTATATTTTCATGCATCAAAATGCAATTTAGTTCGCGTTGCCTAAACTCTTCAAAATCAGCAGCGTTAGACAGTTTTACTTTTCTTGCTACTTTTATCTCATCAGATTCTTTCATCCAATTAGCTGTCAAACCGCCTCGTCCATCTATGCCAAATAGCTCCATTTGGCATTTTTTAATTTCAGAAATTATTTTATTTTGTTTCTGCTTATCGTATTCTATTAAATCTGATTCCCACCATTGAAAAATGTCATCTAAACATTCAAAAAAATCATTAGATAAAATCATACATCTATTTTTTCTCTATCAAGATTGCTAGCATTTTCAATAATGAAGCTTTTTCTAGGTGGCACCTCATCACCCATTAGCAATTTGAAAATCTCTTCAGCTGCTGTAGCATCGCGCATAGTAATGCGCCTCAAAGTTCTCATACTTCTATCCATAGTAGTCTCTGCTAGCTGATCAGCATCCATTTCGCCTAAACCTTTATAACGTTGTATATCATCTTTATAAGCCACACCCGCTTTATCAAGTTCGCTCAACTTTTCTTGAAGTTCATTTTCAGAAAATGTATAAACAAAATTGTCTGTTTTTTTCTTTAACTCAATTCTGTGAAGCGGCGGAACTGCTGCGTACACTCGCCCGTGTTCAATAAGCGGTCTCATATATCTATAAAATAATGTCAAAAGTAAAATCCTAATATGTGCACCATCCACATCTGCATCAGTCATTAAAATTATTTTTGAATATCGTGCTTGATTTATATCAAAAGTCTTTCCGCTGCCTGCCCCGATCACTTGAATAATTGCAGAGCATTCAGCATTTGAAAGCATTGCAGAGATAGGAGCTTTTTCCACATTTAAAATCTTTCCGCGAATAGGCAAAAGCGCTTGATAATCAGAATTGCGAGCAAGCTTTGCCGTACCTAAAGCAGAGTCTCCCTCCACTATAAAAAGTTCAGAGTTTTCCACTTCTTTAGATGAGCAATCTGCTAACTTTGCAGGAAGCGTTGAGTTTTCTAAAGCATTTTTTCTGCGAGCAATCTCTTTTTGATGTTTAGCCTGCTGCCGTGCATACACTTCACCAACCACTTTTTCTAAAAGAGCCTGCACCTGTGGTTTAGTATCTCTTTTATTAGAGTTCAAAATCTCATCAAGTTTTTGATTTACTAATTTTTGAACAATGCCTTTCACTTCAGGAGTACCTAAAATCTCCTTAGTCTGTCCCTCAAATTGAGGTTCCGAAAGTCTAACCGTGATTATAGAAGTAAGACCTGCTAAAATATCGTCCTTTTCAACCTTAAAGTTTTTCGCCTTTATTTTCAATGTTCTAGATTTTGCATCTATTATTTTTCTAAAGGATTTCACTAAACCAGCTTCAAAACCTGCAAGATGTGTGCCACCAAAGGGAGTGTCAATAATGTTGACAAATGAGAGTATATTAGTTTCATACCCTTTCGTCCATTGAAGCGCGATATTTACTTCTACAGTTTTTTCTACTTCTTCAGGTCTCAGATGTCCCGCAGAATCTAAAGTTTGCGAGATTTCTGTAAAAGTATCTTTTCCTTGAATTTGCCATATATCTGTAACAGATTCACCCTTTGATAAAAACTCTACAAAGTCTCTTATACCGCCATTTGATAAAAACTCATATTTTTCGCTGGCTCCATCTCTTAAATCATGTATAACAATTTTCAAACCTGGAACTAGAAAAGCTGTTTTTCTTGCACGAGTTAAAAGAGTTTCTAAATGAAAGTTTTCGCTTACAGGAAAAATCTGTCTATCAGGCCAAAATCTTATAGTGGTTCCTGTTGCAAACTTATCTGTTTCACCAACAATTTTTAATCTATCATTATCGCTTTTCTTATAAGCGGTAAATGCTTCATTATCTTTTTTATCAGATGAGCTAGCTTTATCTAATGATCCAGCTTCAAAAACGCCTGGCACACCCCGCTGGAAGCTCATCGCATATATTTTTGCATCTCTTTTAACTCTAATATCTAAACGAGAAGAAAGTGCATTTACCACACTAGCTCCTACACCGTGCAGGCCGCCAGCTGAAGCATAAGCCTTATCACCAAACTTTCCGCCTGCATGAAGTTTTGTCATCACCAGCTCTACACCTGTTAATTTAGTAGCTTTTTGAATGTCTACTGGCACACCTCTTCCATTATCTGACACTTCTGCAGAGCCATCGTCATTCAAAAAAATCTCAATCTGATTACAGTATCCCGCAAGTGCTTCATCCACTGCATTGTCAATTATTTCCCATAGGCAATGCATTAAACCCTGATAGTTAGTGGATCCTATATACATTCCAGGCCGTTTGCGAACTGCATCAAGACCTTCTAAAAGAGTTAAATCACTTGCCGAGTATGAGTTTGACATAATAATTAAATGTTAGCATAGTGTAGAATGAAGTTATGACAAGAGACGCTGATTTTGAAAAGAGTTTAAATCTTAATTTATGCAATGCCGTAAAAACTGCTGAAAATCTAAAACAATTTCCAGACATAGTTGACTGCATAATTAAAAGTTTTCAAGATTCTAGCTTTAGACGAGGAAAAATAGTAGCAAACAATTTAAACTTTGCCACATCTATAGAGCTTTTTCATAACGCAGCACTAATTCACGATGATATTATCGACAAAGCACAAATTAGACGTTTTCAAAAAAGTGTACCGGCATCTATAGGAGAAGAAAAAGCATTGCTTACTGCAAACATTTTATACTCGATAGCATTTCAAATTTTTAAAAAAGAAGTAAATGCACTTGCAAATGCAAACAGGTTTTCAGATGAAAATGCAAAAAAAATAACAGAGTTTTATCTTTGGGTTTTTCAGCAAGTGCAAGTTGGGCAGCTAAAAGATATTAAACTTGAAAAAGAAAGGCTCGTTTTAGATAATTATGAAAAAATTGAAACTGATATATATGATATTATTTTCAAAAAAACTACTACTTACACATTTATTTTGCCTGAAGCTTTAGCTCATTTTGCGGAAAACGGCACGATGATATCAAAACAGGTATATAAAGAAGCTTCTGAAAAAGGGTTTTCTTTTCAGATTAAAGATGATTGGGAAAATGTGTTTTTGGAAACTGATAAAACTGGAAAAGAACAAATGAGTGATATATATAGCAAAAAGAAAACTGTTTTGCTAATTCAAACGCTAAAGACTGCTAGAAGCAAGGACGCTCAAAAGATAATAGCTCTGTATAACAGCTCTAATGAAATAAGCTCCGCGGATGCACAGTTTATTAAAAACTGTATGAAAGAATTAGAAACTGCATAAGAACTTCACTTTTGAGCAGCTGTTCGTTTGTTTAAATCAGCGCTGCTTTTACTTGAGTTTCAATTTTTTATAACAATTTGATAAACTAGTATCGTTGGCTCTGTAGCTCAGATGGTAGAGCGCTCCCCTGAAAAGGGAGAGGTCAGCGGATCGATACCGCTCGGAGCCACTT
>JAITBJ010000035.1 GCA_031283665.1 Candidatus Opitulatrix cubana | reverse complement strand
TAAATCTTGAGTAGAGTTTTTCATTTCAGGGATTTTCAACTTTTCAGGACCCGCAGAAAAATAAACTTTTACAGTTGATCTCGGGTCTACCTGGGTGCCGCCTGCAGGATCAGAATGTGTGTATGTACCTGATGGAAGATTAGAAGCAGGATCTGGAAGCTGCTCAAAAACTAAATTAGCCGCTTCAATTTGTGCTTTAGCTAAATCAGGTGTCACATTTGCAGCAAGAGTAGGCACTGTCACTTTTGATGCGCATGAAACCCACGCAAAAATTGATGCTCCTGCAAGTGCAAGTGCAGCAATAATTGCAATTATCACAATCTTTTTCTTTGATTTCTTTTTCCCTTTAGAACCCTTATTTTGAGATGTGGCATCATCTGGAATTGCTTGCATAATTTGAGTGCTGTCATTTGGTAATCCAATTGGCTGATTTTGCGCACCTGGTTTAACTGCGTCAATCACAGTAGTTTGATCATCTTCAGCCAAACCTCTTCCGCTTGCCACAGCTTGCACATCTTGTTTAAAAGTAAAAGCTGTCTGATAGCGCGCATTTGCATCTTTAGCCATAGCACGAGAAACCACTTTATCCCATAGCGGATTCAAGCCAGGAACTATAGCAGATGGCAAATCGTGATTTTCGGAAACATGCTGATAAGCAATCGCCACAGCATTTTCCCCACTGAAAGGAGGTTTACCTGTTAGCAGCTCAAACAGTAAACAGCCCGCAGAATATATATCACTTCTTGCATCCACCTTTGCACCTTTTGCCTGCTCAGGAGATAAATACTGTGCAGTGCCCACCACCGTGTCAGCTTGCGTCATAGTGGCAGATGAATCAGAAAGAGCTCTTGCAATTCCAAAATCCATCACTTTTACAGTGCCATCATTTGAGATAAATATATTTCCTGGTTTTATATCTCTGTGAATCACACCATGCTTATGTGAATAATCTAAAGCAGATAGCACGCCCTCCATAATTTTAGCCGCATAAGCGCTATCTAATTTGCCTCTTGCAGCTAAAACCGTTTTCAAATCATCGCCCTCTACATATTCCATCACAATATATGGATACTTTACAGCATTTTCACCCTCTTGAACTATCTCTTCACCTGTGTCATACACGGCTACTATATTAGGATGATTTAGCGACGCTGCTGCTTCTGCTTCTCTTTTGAATCGTGAATAAAATATATTATCTTGCGTCAGAGCTGGTCTCAAAATCTTAACAGCCACCACTCTTTGCAGTCTGCTATCAAATGCTTTATGAACCTCAGCCATACCTCCATGGCCGACCATTTCTCTCAATTCGTATCTATTACCTAAAATTGAAGGCATTACCATATTTTATCCTGCTTTCTTGAATACATTACTATATATATTATAACAATAAAATACTCAAAAGTCTTTCATTTCCAATGTTTCATACCATCTGGCACAAAACTCATTAACTCTAAACCTAATTTATACGCATTCTGTGGTCTATTTTCTGGCTCTTTTGCAAGCATAGATGCAATTAGCCCTCTCAAAGGCTTATCTAAATTAGGTGGCAAAATATCTTTTGGCAATTCGGGAATAGGCTCTTTCACATGAGCCACTGCTATATCTACAGCAGTTTTCCCAGAAAAAGGTCTATACCCTGCAAGCGCTTCAAACGCTATCACGCCCACTGCATAAATATCAGATAAGGAAGTGGCATCTTTGCCCACAGCTTGCTCAGGAGATAAATACTGCGCAGTGCCCATAACCATCCCATTTGCTGTAATATCTTTTTGATTATAGGCTTTTGAAACTCCAAAATCAGTTAATTTAGCATGCCCATCAGTAGTGACTAATATATTTGATGGCTTTATATCTCGATGAATTATATTTTCTCTATGTGCTTTTGCTAATCCAAATAAGACCTGTGCCAAAATCGGCAGGATTCTTTGCGGCGTCATTCTTTCTACCTCTTGCAAAATCTGTGCAAGAGATTTTGATTCCACATATTCCATTATCAAAAATCCAAAATTGTTTGACTCTTGATAATCGTGAATTGAAACTATATTTTGATGTATTAGTGATGCAGAGTTCATAGCTTCAATTCTCAAACGCTTCAAAAACTCCTGCCCTCCAGCAGCATCAGCATTTTGAGTTTTTATTGCCACAGGGCGGTTCAAATTTTTATCAAACCCTCTAAACATTTGACCCATACCTCCCTCGGCGATAATTTCTTGCAAAATATAACGACCGTGAATCACATCCCCGGGTTTGAATTTTTTTATAGTTTCTTCTATCATTTCAGTGCCGCTTCCATCACAGCCTTTGCTACAGGAGCAGATGCCGAAGCACCAGTTGGATCATTTTCGCCATCTTCTACTAACACGCACACTGCAATTTTTGGATCTAGCGCCGGTGCAAAACCTGTAAACCAAGCATGAGGAGTCACACCTTGAACAGTTTGAGCTGTACCTGTTTTTCCTGCCACTATCACACCAGGAATTTGTGCATTAAACGCTCCCCCTCTCATCACCACACCTTGCATCATATCATTTAGTTCGCTTGCCACATTTGCTGGTATTATATCTTCACTTGTGGCAGAAAATGTTTTTATCACATTGCCGCTTGGGCCTAAAACTTTTTTTACAATATAAGGCATTTGCAGCTTCCCACCATTTGCCACAATAGCGCTAATTAGCAGGTCTTGAAGTGGCGTGAACTTCACATCACCTTGTCCGATAGATGCTAGAGCTAATTTATCATCTTTTAGATTTTCAGGAAATACACTTTTTGCTGTTTGCATCGGCATAGAGCCATCAGCAGAAGCTAAAGTAAATGAACTGCCAACTCCAAACTGCTTTGCCATATTTGAAATTGTAGTCTGCCCCAATTTCACACCTAATTGAGCAAAAGCTGTGTTGCAAGAAACTCGCAAGGCATCACTCAACATTTGATTTCCTGTTGCAGAGCATAATTCATTATTGTAATTAGGCAAATCAGTAACAGTGCCTGGCAAGCGATAAAACTGTGGAGCAGGAATAACAGTATCTTTTGTATAAGAACCACTATTTATAGCAGTCGCAGAATCTATTACCTTAAAAGTGGAGCCAGGTGGATAAAGAGCAGAAATAGTTTTGTTAATTAAAGGAGACTCTGAACCATCAGCTAACAAACTATAAGTTTGTGATGCTTTTTTGGAATCATGCACCGCTAAATCGTTTGGATTGTAAGAGGGCTTTGAAACCATAGCAAGCACTTCACCAGTTTTGGGATTCATAGCTATCACAGCACCTTTTCTATCTCCGAGTGCTTCGTATGCCACTTTTTGCAATTTAGCATTTATAGTAGTCTCAACAGCTCCACCCTCTTGCACTTTTCCCATAATGCTATTTAAAAGATTGCTAAACCAAAATGAATTGTCAGACCCATCCAAATAAGGGTCCATAGCAGCCTCAAGCCCTCTATCTGCGCGATTTACTATTGAATAAAACCCTGTAACAGCAGAATAAAGTTCGCCATCAGTATACTTTCTTTGATATGAAAAATTATCATCTGATTTAGTAGAATATGCCACAGCTTTTCCATCAACTAAAATATCTCCTCTTTTATGATCATATTCGTTATAAAGCTGCCGCGTGTTTCTTGGATCAGCATTGAGAGACGGAGCATCAAAAAACTGAAAAAATGTAGAACTTGATATTAAAACCAGTATCAAAAAGATAATTAAAAATCCAACTCTTGAAATCTGTTTATTCACTATATGCCCCTTGCAATTTAGAATTGTTGGCTAATGTGCTCTCGTCATGTGCAGATCGAGGTGCAAATGCTGAATTAGATATTAAAAGTAGTATAGTTATAAAAACCCAATTAGCCATTAAACTAGACCCGCCCCTTGCAAGAAAAGGCAGCGTCAAACCGGTCAAAGGAATTATTAAAGTAATTCCGCCCACTACCACAAAAACTTGAAGACAGAATGAAAATGAAATGCCCGATGACAAAAGTTTTCCAAACCCTCCACGCTCCTTTTTTGCAATTATTATACCTCTGCAGCATAAAACTAAATAACATATTAAAAGTGCTATAATTCCTGTGAGCCCTATCTGCTCGCCAATAGAGGTGAAAACGAAATCAGAATCTGCAAATGGCGTGATTCCTGGATACCCAGCTCCCCATCCAGTGCCAAATAATCCACCTTGTGAAAGCCCAAATAATCCTTGGACTATCTGCCCTGAACCGCCTACACTTCTATTATAGATTTCTTGCGAAAACGGATTTAGCCATATATCAAATCTTGCTGCCACATATGGAAAGACCGACAAAATCACAGACACAGCTGCTGCAAATAGCACGCCGCCTATTGCTAGCCAAGAGGGTCTATCTGTTGCCACATAAAGCATACTAACAAACATACCGAAAAACAAAAGTGATGTTCCCAAATCATGCTGCAAAACTAGCACACCTATAGAAGCTGCCCAGACCAGCAAAATCGGTCCAAAATCTTGAAGCCGAGGAAATCTAATTCCCAAAACTTTAGGACCTGCTAGTGCTAGCACATCTCTTTTTTCAACCAAATATCCTGCAAAGAAAATGCATAGGAAAATCTTGGCAGCTTCTGCAGGCTGCACTGTAATGCCCCCTATAGTCACCCACAAATTCGACCCGTTCACAGATGTGCCTATCACAGGCAAAATCGGTGAAACTAAAAGCAAAATGCCAATTATCATACATGTGTAAATAAACTTTCGCAGTTTCAAATAGTCGTGAATCAAAAAAATCAAAACACTTGCTAATATAATAGATAGTATAATCCACGCAAATTGAAATGTAGCTATATTTCCATAACCATCCATTCCTGCTCGAGAGCGCGGAAGCTCAATTCGGTAAATAATTGTGACGCCCATAGAGCACAAAAACAAAACTATTGGCAAAATAATTTGATCCGAAAAAGGAAGTTTTTTACGCAAAACTATATGCAAATAAAGACCAGCAATTATAAAAACTATTATGAAAGCAATTACCTTTTTCCCAATTTCCCCTGTGATTTTATAATCGGTAGATAAAATCCCTATTGCAAAAATAGCATCTACTATAGAAAGCAAAATAATTTCTAAAATGCGTGATGGGTTTTGCAATTGTTTTTCTTCTGATTGCATTTTAGCCAAATATACTCCAAAACTCTTTTTTCAAATTAGGAGTTTGAACCTGTTGAGTTTGTGCCTGTTGTGTTTGTGTTTGCTCGGTTTGTGCGTGTTTAGGTTGTGCCTGTTCAGATTGTGACTGTTCAGTTTTCATTTGCTCTGGCTGATTAGATGCAGCAGGTGGAGTTTCAATCTTTGTTAGATTCTCTTCATTTTCGCTTGCAGCAGAACCTAATTTGAAACTCACATTTTTTGCATTTTCATCATCTGCAAGTGTTGCCACCACCACAGTTATATTATCAGTAGACCCGTTTCTCATAGCCAAATCCACAAGCTTTTCACAGGCTTCATCATTGTTTTGATAATTTATAAGAGTTTTTTCAATCACTTTATCTGGCACAAATGCATTAAGTCCATCAGAGCAGATTAAATATCTATCACCAGCTTTTGCCTCAAACAGCTCAATATCGGGATTTGTTTCAATATCAAAAAACCCAAAAACTCGTGTAAGCTTATGCCGTGATTCACTTTTTTTCGCCTTTTTTGAAGTTAGTTTGCCTGCGTCAATTAGTTGCTGGACCACGGTGTGATCTTTTGATAGCTGCTCTAATTTTTTACCTGAAAACTTATAAGCTCTTGAATCGCCCACATGCCCTAAAACTAGTTCATTATTCACAATTGCCAAAAATGTGATAGTGGAGCCCATCATATTCAGATTTGGATTCTGCCCTATCAACTTTCCAAAAGTCATTTTTGCTTCATCTAAAATATCACCAACTTGATTTTTCACAATTTTTGAGTCAGCATCAGATGCAAGATCTAATTTTGATAAATAATCAACTACTATTTTACTAGCTAAATCGCCACCTGCATATCCGCCCATACCATCAGCCACAAGTATAAAATTATCCGATATATATGCTGAATCTTGATTTGTTTTTCGTGATAAACCTATATCACTTGTTGCTGAAGTTTTGAAATACATTTACCCTGCCTTTACTTCTAAAGTGCTATTTCCCAATTGCACTATTTGATTTAATTTAATTTCATTTATACCAAAAATCTGTTTACCTTTTATAAATGTGCCATTAGTGGAGCTTAAATCTTCCACATACACTTTTTTACCATCTCTAAACACTTTCAAATGCTTTGCAGAAATAAAATTATCTTTCAAAACTATTGAATTATCATCAGAGCGGCCAATAGTGATATCAGCGTTTTCAAGTGGCGCTTGAAATAAATTACCCTCTTCATCTTGAGCCTGTAAAATATATTTTTTATCAAAACTTGCGATATTGCGTTCTCCACCGCCTGCATTCACAGATTTTTTTGGTTTGTTAGAAATTTGCTGCTTTAGTCTCATAGCCACAACTATTACAAACGCCCATAGCAGCAGCAAATAAACATATCTTGAAATGCCTACAATAATGTCAATCACGAGCTACCTGCGAGAATCGAACTCGCGACCCTGTCATTACGAGTGACATACTCTACCAACTGAGCTAAGGTAGCATTTATTAAATGCTAACATGAATCAACGACATATTAAGTCTAACATAGTTTTTATACCCACTATTGAAAATCACATCAAAAATGATTCTGCTCAATTGAGTACTAGCTTTTATAGTATCACCTACAAACGGAGTAATTGTCAATTAGATAGCTGTTAATTATTTAATCTTGGAATACTCTTTCAAAACCTTTGTAATTTGTCCGCGAGTAAGATTTGAAGATACATTAAAAACTATACTAGTTTCATCTTTGCATCCTTTATAAGGCTGCATATAAGCTGTGCAATTGTAGCCTGTAAAAATGCCTTTGTTATATGCCCAATTTGCAGCATTATATGCAAAAGAATCAGAAGCAATATCTTCAAACGGAGCTTTTGTTTTCACTTT
>JAITBJ010000009.1 GCA_031283665.1 Candidatus Opitulatrix cubana | reverse complement strand
TATATATTAAAAATCCTTATTTTTCTCTGGATAGCAAATTATATCTTATGCAGATTATATATAAATATAATGATAAATTATTAGCTGAAACAGATTTATTAGAGGTAGATAAACATAATAAATTTGAAAATTATTACCAGAGTGAACAATATAAATCTATAAAATCATTTTCTTGGCAAGATATTTTATCTGTTACCGATAAAGATAGGCAAAATTTATTAATCATTTTTCAAAACTATATGCGCTTTTTTAAAACTGATAAATTGACTCAGAGTGCAAAAAAAGAGCTTTCAGAATTATATTCTGCATGTATAAGCGAAATACAAAGCTGGGCAGAACTTGATAAAGAAATGGCAAAGACTTTGCCTATTGTAAATGCGATAAACACGCAAACAGCAATGCAAAGCATTAATAGCATTTCAACTAGAAACGTAATTAGTAGACATTAGTGTTTTTTTATAGCAGATTCTATCTATAATAATAAGTGCTAGATTAATTTAAGAGTCTGTATTTTTAATAATGTTTTTTTGTATTCTTGATTATTTGTGTTAGATATTTCTTGAACGATAGTATGTTTTGAAAGTATACCTCTTTGCTTATAATCTACTCCTAAATCATTTATTATGCCTTTTGAGACAAATCCTCCGCCCCTTATTGGACTATTTATATCTAAAATAGATTCTTCAATCTTTCTAAAAGATGTATTCGGATTACTTAAATACTCGTATGCACATTTCAACTTTATGTCATCCGAATAAGTGTTTTTGTCATAAGAATGAGTTTTTCTGATTTTTGTAGGAATTTTTGTGCTTCCTGTTGTTTTTTTAGGTTTCGCATCATATTTTCCATGACAGCTATTACAAAGAAAGAAAAAATGCTTTGAAATTGGTTTATGTATATCTATAAAATCTCTTTTGAATTTTTCTAGATTAATAGTTTTATTTTCATTTAGTTTTTTGAAAAGAGATTTGACTATATCTTTTCGTTCAAAGCCTTTTTTATGTGCTGACTCTAATTCAGATTTTTTGCCGCAATGTTCACAAATTTCATTATGCTTTTTTCTTTCTTTTCTTGTAATGTAATTTACCTTGCTACGACAATATGGTCCTATATATTCATTAAATTCTTTAAATGTACCTACAAATTGTGCCATAAATTTATTATATCATTTATAAGATATAAATTCTTTTCGCGATTGATATTTAAACCCTGCTAAACTTAAACTATGGAAACGCCACCATTTAATTTGTCTGCAAATGTTGCTAGTTTATTGACTCACATTACAGAAGAAGTAACAAGAATGCAAATGCGTGGTGATTTTGAACGCATTTTAAAATTAAGAAAACAGAACAGAATCCTATCTATTCATTCATCAACGGCAATAGAGGCAAATACGCTATCTTTGAAACAAGTTACTGATATAATAAATGGTAAAGAAGTAGATGGTGATAAAAAAGAAATTTTAGAAGTAAAAAATGCATGGAATGCTTATGAAAAAATAACAGATTACGACCCCTATTCTATTTCAGATTTTCTATATGCACATAGTTTAATGACTGATGGGCTCGTAAAAGAATCTGGAAAGTTTAGAAAAGGCAATGTAGGAGTTTTTTCAAGTGGAAAATTAGTCCATCCAGGTGCTCGTCCGCAGTATATATCAGATTTAGTTAGTAATCTTTTTGAGTGGGCTAACGGATCAGATTATCATCCGCTTATTAAAAGCTGCGTTGTTCATTTTGAATTAGAGTTTATTCATCCTTTTGCAGATGGAAATGGAAGAATAGGAAGACTTTGGCAGTCGCTAATTTTGAGTAAATGGCAAGAGATTTTTGCCTGGATTCCAATAGAAAATGTAATATATGAGAATAATAATTTATATTATAAAGCGTTGAATAAATCTGAAAAATTGAATGATAGCGGCTTTTTTGTAGAGTTTATGCTTCAAACTATTTTAGAAACTATAAAAGATAAAAAAATGAAAGGTGAAATTGTTCCGAAAAATAAACCGTCAAATAAACCGTCAAATAAATCGGCAGATGACGGTATAAATAATTCAGTTTCAAATCTCATTTTAGAGGCAATGCAAAAAGATAAGAGCATCACAGCAAATGAGTTAGTAGAAAAGACCAATGCGTCAATTAGAACTATTGAAAGAGCTATTTCAAAACTTCAAAAAGAGGGCAAACTTAAACGAGTTGGAAGTAGGAAAACTGGTTATTGGGAAGTAAAAGGCAGTTAAACCCTGCTAAACTTAAACTATGGAATTGTCTGGCATTTTAGAAATTGTTTTAATTGTTTTGGTTTTAGGGCTGTTTGGTTTTATTGCTTTATCGGGAAAAGGAAACGCACCTGATATCGAGAAAAAATTAGAGCAGGACCAGCTGCAGCGTCAGAATGAAACTGAAAGACTTGAGAGAAAAGTTGCCGATCTAAATAAAACTATTTATGAAATGCAGAATAATCTGAATAAGGGTGTTTTAGATATGCAGAATAAAATGACTCGGCAACTTTTGGAAAATAATGAAAAAACTAATTTTTCATTTCAAAAGCAGTTTTCTGAATCACGGCAGATTATGAAAGAATCAAATAAAACGATCACAGATATTACAAACCGTTTGGCAAAATTTGAAGAGACTAATAAAAATGTTTTGTCCGCTACTGATAAATTAGAAAATTTGCAAAACATTTTGCTAAACCCGAAGCAGAGAGGAACTTTTGGAGAGTTTCAGCTTGA
>JAITBJ010000082.1 GCA_031283665.1 Candidatus Opitulatrix cubana | reverse complement strand
CTTGCTTTCATGCTATGTTTTATTGGATTATTCAAATCAAAAAAGCATTTCTTGATTTGATTTTTCCTCTATATTTTTATGTATATCTTTTAGAGCAGCTTCTGGCATAGAGCCAACTTCTCCGCCCTCTTTCCATTTGCAGGCAGCACCATTTGCAAGAGAATCTACTTTTTCATTATACTCATCTCCTGAATGACCTTTTACCCATTTAAACTTTGCATTGTCGCCACGCGCTAGCATTTCATCGCTTATTGCTTTTATCAGATTTATATTAGCCACTTCTTTTCTATTAGACCCTCTCCATCCATTATGTCTCCATTTATGAACCCAAACAGATGCGCAGTTTATAGCATATTGCGAATCAGATTCTATTAGTAGCTCTTTCTCATCTCTAAAAGTGCGTAAAGCATCTAAAACCGCTGTAAGCTCTGCGATTTGATTAGTGCCTATATAATATCCTCCTACGCCTACAGCTCCATCTCTATCAGCCCAAGCCCATCCTATTGGCCCTGGATTTGAAAGTGATGATCCGTCAGTGCTTACTATTTTCATTTTACCCGTGCTGTTTTCATCTTTTATCTCTTGAAGATGACTCCCACAAAAGCAAAACTATACCTACTATTATGCCACATACGCTAATTTTCATTAAATCATATGTGCTACCAGTTTCAATAATAGCATCTTGCGTGGAATACAAAAAGACACCTATCCAAATAATTGTTCCAGTCCAAAAAATTGCTGCCAAATTTGGATTATCCTGCTTTAGAGATTTATCTGCATCTCTTTCAGCAGTCAGATGATCTAACGCTTTAAATAAGCCCATAATATAATTATACACGAGCATAAAATTAAAATGATAAAATAATAATATGGCGCTTGACGAAGAGTTTTATATAGATATAATTCAATTCAAATCTGATAAATCAACTATTCAAGTTTTTGCACATTATAAGCAGCTTCAAAGCTCAAAGGACAAAATATCTTTCACAATAAATAATGAAACTATAAAACACAAAACATATATACGAGAAGATTTAGAATCTACGCAGTTTACCAAGGGGTATATAAATCGCGGCTACTCATTTGAGTTTGAATGGAAGGATGAGTGTGATCTTCAAATACTGAAAAACGATGAATGTCAAAAAATAAATTATTCTGTATGTTCTAAACTCTCAAGATTGCCTCAATGCTTTAAAGAAGAAAACGGTTTTGTTTTCAATCATAATGACACTGCTATAACTATTAAACGGAAAAAGCTGCTTAACTTAACTGTTCGCGAAATTAGATTTTGGGGTTCAGGAATTGCTGAATATGGTGTTTTTCGTGGGCTTCAAGCTATGAAATTAAGAACGCAGATTAGAATTGCAAGAAAGCTTTTTGGCTATAATAAAACTCTTATCACTGACAGAATAAATGCTGGGTCAGATAACGGAGAAGCACTATATAGATATTTAAAAGATAAAAACTGCAAAGGTTTAGCATATTTGATTTTGCCTGATTCTGATGATGGAAAGCGCCTCAAAAAAGAGGGGTTTAATATAATAGAGCCTTTTTCAAAAAAGCACTTTTTTCATTTTTTTACCAGCTCTAATATAGCATCATCTTCTTTTGATGCATTGGTAACAAATCCATTCAAAAAATATATTTCAAAAGACAAACCATCATATCTAACAAATATGAATATAGATTTATATTTTGGACTGCTTGATTATAAATATATTTTTCTCACACACGGGCAAACTAAAAACGATATGACAAAAATCTTTAGAAAGGAAAATAAGAATTTTAGTTTTATTCTAACGAATAACGAAAAAGAAGCAGAGCATTTTACAAACGCAAATTATAATTTTCGTGATAAGGAAATAATCCCCACAGGTCAGCCAAGATTTGATTATCTAAAAACCCCTAATGATGCTGATTACTCTAAGGAAAACATTATCACAATTATGCCCACTTGGAGAAAAGGGCTTTTACCAGATAATTTTGTAAACGGGCAAAGAGTTTATTATAATGATTTCAAAGAGACTGACCTTTTTCAATTTTACAATTCTATATTAGCAAATCAAAAACTAATAGATGCTCTTGAAAAATATAATTTTTCTATAAACTTTTTAGTTCATCCAGCGCTAGTGCAGCAAATAGATGATTTTAAAAGCGCTCATAAAAGAATAAAAATTCTAACACCGCCGTACAATTTTGCAGAATTAGCAAATAAAACAAAAATTTTTGTAACAGATTATTCCTCTATATTTTTCGATTTTGCTTATACAGGAGCCTGTGTTATTTATTCACAATTTGACAGAGAAACTTTTTTCACACGACAAAAATACTCTGAAACTTTTTGGACTTATAAAGAAAACGGACTTGGGCCTATCACAGAAAACTCTGATAAAACCTGTAAAAAAATAATTGAATATATAAAGCGCGATGGCAAAGCAGAATCTAAATATCTAAAACGGTATAATCTGTCTTTTCCTTTTACTGATAAAAACTTTTCAAAAAGAGTAGCTCAAACTGCAAATCTAGTAAACTAAATCAAATTAAACACCGAAAACTATTTTATTTACTCGGCGTGCTGCTTTGCCATCTTCATTAGGCGTATACTCTTTCAAAAACTTTTGATAAGCTGCTTTATATTTTAAACTCCATTTATCTACGTTTTTGACCGACTGAATTAAATCATCTTCAGTTGTTATTTTTGGACCTGGTGCAGTGTTCTCATAAGAGATGAGAAACTGTCTTTCAGCTTTATATTTTTCAAGATCAGGAACAAAAAAAATCATAGGTTTATGTGTTTGAGCCCAATCAAATCTAAGTGATGAATAATCTAAAATAGCAAGGTCTGATGCTATTATCAAATCATTTATATCATCCCAGTTTGTTACATCTTTTACTTGCTCACTTTCTTCAAAGCTAGCATCAGACCTTGCGTTCATCATATGCCCTCTAATTAGCAACACGCAATCGCTTCCTAAAGCTTCTGTAAACTTTTGATAATTAGAAATAGAAGATACCATTTTGGAATGAAACTCGTCTGTAGATAAATAGTCTCTAAAAGTGGGTGCATACAAAACCACTTTTTTATCTGATAAAATGCCTAGTTTTTTCCTAACATCTTTATTTATTTTTTGACATTTTTCCTCATCAAAAAGAATATCATTTCGCGGATAGCCTTTATCTATAAACTTTCCGTTATATTTAAAAGCTTTTTTATAAAGAGGCTCTGTATACGGTGCAGGAGCTAAAACCCAATCCCATTCATCAGCTCTTCTTTGAAAAGACTCCACTCTCAATTGCGATAAACCTTTTTGCTTCCAATCAGCATATCCCATCTGCTTAAAAGGATATCCATGAAAAGTTTGCAAAATCTTCTGACCTTTCTGTTTATAAAAATAGTCATTTTGATGAACATTATCTACAATATATTCAGATGTGGACAAAACCTTAAACCACTCTTTAGAGCCTACTATCACACCGATTCCGCCCTTTGGCACTAACACATGCTCATTCTTTACACCCCAATATAATTTGAATTTGCCCTTTGCACGGCTTACTAAATCCTCATGCATAGCAAGTGCAGAATCTACGCATTTTTCGCCATAATAGGTTCTAAACACCACAGTATTCTTTTTTACAGGACCAAATCCCTTACTCAAATGCTTTCTTATTAGCTTTTCTCTGTTAGCAGTGCCTAATTCATCAGTCGCAAATGCATCATTAGCCCACTCATCAGTAAACTTTTCAAGTTCTGTTTCACCTCTTGATTTTTTCAAGAGATAATCTATCACACCTTGCAATTCAATTTTCTTTTCACGCTCAAAACCTCCAGCAGATAATTTGAGTATTAGCTCTTTAGCATTTTTCGGAATCTTGATTTTAAACCCTGTTGAAAGAAAATTAATAGATTGAGATT
>JAITBJ010000004.1 GCA_031283665.1 Candidatus Opitulatrix cubana | reverse complement strand
AGAGTAACTATTTTTGGTTTATTCTCTAAAGCATTTGCAACCATTTCTATTATTTTTTGATATTCACTATTTGCAGGATCAGTTTCCACTTTCATAGAAAAAGAGGTGGCGCCGTTTTTAGTTCCGCTCAAAACCATATCCCCGCATTGCTTTCTAATTGGAGCCACTTCACCTGTTATAGAGCTTTCATCAAACACAGCTTCGCCCTCTACTATCACTCCCTCAGTAGGTGTGATTTCACCAGGTTTAATTAAAATGATATCTCCCACATTTATATCTTCTAGCGGGATGTCTATTATATTATTATTACTGGTTAGATGAGCTATTGTAGGTCTTAATTTCTTTAGCAGTTTTAATTCTGATTTAGCTTTATTTGCGGCGTAATACTCTATTAGTTCACCTGTCCATGTCATTATCACTACCACTAAAGATGCTAAATACTCACCAATCAAAAGCGTGGACAAAATTGCTAACACAGCAAGAATATCTGTGCCCCAATTGCCCTTTTTTAGCGAACGAATTACCTCTACAATTCTGTAAACAGCATTAAGCGAACAAAATGCAATAATTAGAATATCAAAAACGTTAATAGTAGTTATATTAATTTTAGGCTCTACCTAAATAATCACCTGTGCGAGTATCAACACTTATTTTTTCGTGGCTGTTTATAAATAAAGGAACTTGAACTTGCGCTCCTGTTTCAAGAGTGGCAGGTTTTGTAGCAGCTTGTGCTCTGTCTCCTTGTACGCCAGGCTCTGTTTCAGTAATTTCCAAAACTACAGATGCTGGCAAATCTACGAATAAAGCAGCACCATCATGAAAAGCTATTACAGCTTCTTGACCCTCTAAAAGATATTTATCTACTCCAGCAGCAGAATCAGAGGGCACTGTCACTTGGTCATAAGTGGAAGTGTCCATAAATACAAAGTCATTACCCTCTTTATAAAGATACTGCATTTGCCTTTTATCAACCGTAGCAAAGTCAATTTTTATACCAGCATTAAATGTTTTATCTACCACTTTTCCGGTCAAAACATTTTTTATTTTAGTTCTTACAAATGCTCCACCTTTTCCAGGTTTCACATGCTGAAACTCTGTCACTGTCCAAAGTTTTCCGTCCATATTTAATACAGATCCATTTTTTATATCATTAGTTGTAGCCATAATAATAGTATACTTGAAAAAATCTAATTAGTTGCAATTAATATATAGATTGTGTCATTGCCAAAAACTCTTCAAAAATAACAGTTTTCAGTTCCTTTATTCCTATATTATCTTTCACAGATATAAAAGCTGCCTCAGGATATTTCATTTTCAAAAAGTTTAGAGTTTCCGCATCTAAAAGGTCTATTTTATTAAACACTAAAATCTCACGAGAACCTGTTTGACGGTATTTCGAATGCAAAATTATTTCGCCGCGCTTGTCTTCGCTTCTAGTTTCAGCGAGTATTTGATTTACCACGCTGATATTTTTATCTATAGATTTTGAACTTGCATCTACTATATGAACTAAAATTTTAGAATTAGCACACTCTTCAAGGGTAGACCTAAATGCTTCTATAAGCGATGTAGGCAAGGCAGAAATAAATCCAACTGTGTCAGAAATAGTAAATGAAAAATCTCCATATTTTCTGAAACGCTTTGTGGTGGTATCAACAGTGGCAAATAAAGCATCTTGAATTAAAGGAGTATAACCGGTAAGCGCTCGCAGGAGTGACGATTTTCCCGAATTAGTATATCCCACAATAGATGCTGAAAGCACTCTTCTATTCTCACGACCTTTGCGCTTTGTGATTCGGTCTTTCTCCATTTTCACTAACTGCTTTTTCAAATGAGATATGCGTTTAGTAAGTGCTCGGCGGTCTAGCTCAAGCTGAGTTTCACCTGGACCGCGTGAACCCATTCCAGAAGCCGATGAACCTACTTGACCTCCTGCCTGTCTACTCATAGACTGCCCCCATCCACGCAGACGCGGTAGCAAATAATTTAGCTGCGCAAGCTCCACTTGAGCTTTGCCCTCTTTTGATTTCGCATGTAGTGCAAAAATATCTAAAATAAGTGCTGTTCTGTCAATAACTTTTATTTGCAAATAGTTTTCAATAGCAATTCTTTGAGATGGCGATAAACTTTGATCAAAAATCACAGTATCAGCTTTCTGCTGAAAGCATAGGCGCTCTAAATCTTCTAATTTCCCTTTTCCTATATAATACTTTTTATCAGGCAAGCTCCTATGCACTAAAACTCTTCCTAAAACCCAAGCTCCAGCAGTTTCCGCCAGCAAGGAAAGCTCATCTAATGATTCCTCTTTCTCATCTTTAGTCTCATTGCCTCTTGACCAAACGCCCACGAGTATAACCTTTTCAAGTCTTAGCTTTTGATATTCAACATCTACATCTCTTAAATCCCTAAACTTTGCAGACTTTTTAAACTCTAAAAAGCTTTTACGCTCTTGAACTTCTAAATTATTTTCTGTCATAGACTGCTATTTTTATACGCTACTATTTGTCATAATCACTATTTATCATAGGCGTTAATTATTTTTGAAACTATTTTATGCCGCACCACATCTTTAGAAGTCAAGTTAATCACATTTATTCCATCTATTCCTTTCAGAATCTTTGATGCTTTTATCAGTCCGCTGCTTCCGGGTTTAAGTAAATCAATTTGTGTCAAATCACCGGTCACCACCATTTTAGAGCCCTCCCCTAAACGAGTTAAAAACATTTTCATTTGCTCATTAGATGTGTTTTGAGCTTCATCAAGAATTATAAAAGAATTGTTTAGAGTTCTGCCTCTCATATACGCTAGCGGCGCTACCTCTATCACATTATCTTCCACTAATTTATTTACACTAGTAGGCTCTATCAGCATATTTAATGCATCATAAAGAGGTCTCAGATATGGGTCTATTTTACTAGCTAAATCACCTGGCAAAAATCCTAATCGCTCACCTGCTTCCACAGCAGGGCGGGTCAAAATAATTCTTTCTACTTTTTTAGTTAGCAGCGCATCCACAGCTTTGCTCATCGCTAAAAAGGTTTTTCCTGTGCCTGCAGGACCTATACCGATTGTGATTATATTATCTTCAATTGAGTTCAGGTAAACCTGCTGACCAGCAGATTTTGCCTTTGCAATATAGCTCTTAAACACGAATACAGTTTATCATATACACAGAAACCGCGAGCCGCAATCACAAAATAAAATGTTACCAAATTGTTATAAAAGTGTGTGCAATTAATCGTTTTTTTTTAACGTATAGACTGATTATATGAATACAAAAATTAAACTACAAAAAGTTGGTACTATTATAACAGTTTTGCTGTTTGGATTAATTTGTGCAATTGGTGGGTATGAGTTACGATCATCTACTGATAGTGCATCATCACCGCTTCCAGTAAGTAAAGGTGGAACAGGCGCAAACTCTGCTCAAGGAGCGCAAACTAATTTAGGAATGAAGACATCTGTTTCCGAGTCAAGTACAGACACCGAATTCCCAAGTTCAAAGGCGGTCTATAATTATGCAAATCCTGAATCATGGATAACAGCTTCTGGCGTACATTTTGATATCAGATACAGAAAATATATGGGATTCTTATTTGTTGAAATTACTTCTGCGTCGCTAAAAGCAAGTCTTGGAACTAATGATCAAAATGAGAATATTACGCTTCCAGAAGGATATCGCCCTAGTCATAATAATTCTTGCGGAACTGTTCTTTCTATGCAAGGCGCTTTATATGGACGCACTTGGATAAACGTCGCCGGGGTAACGAAAATGAACTCTGGTGTAAGCTCCACTATAGCTTCAGGCAGTTGGCTTCTCGGTCCATCTTTCTGGTGCGCGCTGCAATAATTGCTGCTGCGCAAAATTTTGGAATAGTAGTAACATATCTTGTATAATATTTATATTATTATATAACCTAATTGCAAGAGAATATATGCTAAAATGCTTATATGGATAAACTTTTTACTTTAAATAACGGCACTAAAATCCCAAGAGTGGGATTTGGAACTTGGAGACTTGAAGGGCAGGAGGCTAAAACTGCTACACTAAATGCACTGAAAGCTGAGTATACACATATTGACACTGCTGCACTTTATGCTAACGAGAAAGAAGTGGGGCAAGCTGTAAAGGAAAGCGGAATTGACCGCGATAAATTATTTATCACTACAAAAGTCTGGAATGATAAGCACAACTATAAAGATGCTACTGAATCATTTCAAGAATCTTTGAAGCTTTTGGATATGGAATATGTAAATCTGCTTCTTATTCACTGGCCTGTGCCTGTGCCTGGCTGGCAAGAAAAAAATCATGATATGTGGAAAGCGTTTGAAGATATTTATGCAAGCGGAAAAGCAAAAGCTATTGGAATATCAAACTTTCACAAAGTGCATATTGCTTCCCTTTTGGAAAAAGCAGAAATTAAACCGGCTGTGAATCAAATTAAAATCTCGCCGGGTGT
>JAITBJ010000034.1 GCA_031283665.1 Candidatus Opitulatrix cubana | reverse complement strand
AAACATAAGCAAGTGATAATTGTAGAGGGTTATACAGATGTGATGGCTATGCATATTGCAGGATATTATAACACAGTAGGCACTTGCGGCACGGCATTTGCTAACTCTCATGCAAAGCTTTTACGCAGAATTATGGGAGACTGGGGCACAGGAGTGGGGCAAAGCATTGGGGGTGCTGAAACAGGTGAAGTGATTTTCATATTTGATGGAGATGAGGCCGGTCAAGCAGCTGCTAAAAAATCTTTCAAAGAGGATCAAAGTTTTGCATCACTTACTCTAGTAGCTATAGTTCCTGATAATTTAGATCCGTGCGATTTAAGAATTAAAGGCGGGGACGAGGCAATTCAAAATCTAGTAAACTCTGCGCAGCCGCTCTTTGAGTATATTATAAAAACATCTATAAAAGATATAAAACTAGACAGACCTGAAATGAGGATTTCAGCTTTGAGAGCGGCTGCTCCTATTATAGCCTCTATAAAAGATTCTGCTCTAAGGATTCAGTATACCGATTTAGCAGCAGGATGGCTTAGATTAGACTATAATATAGTTCGTGATGCTGTAGCAGGAGAAAAAGGTGGTGCTAATTCAAACAATTTCGCATATAGAAGAATAAACTCTCAAAATTTGCCACCTGCAGAAGATAATTTTCAAAATCCTAATCCCGCCCACTATACTGCCAAGGGCGGTGCACCAAGTCCGAAAAAGAATCTTTCACTTGATAAATCCATTCTCTCAAGCATTTTGCAATATCCAGAATATGTGCCAGAAGCTTATTTTCAAAAAATAGACCCATCATTTTTTGAAGCAGATGAGTCTAAATCTATTTATAAAACTATTATAAAAGTTGGCGGTTTAGAGAAAGCTAAACAAGTCGGAAGCAAAGAGTTTTCACAAATGATTTTTCAAAATGTAGATGATAATTTGAAAGAGGTTCTAAGCTTTTTAATAAATGCACCCCTTTTACTAGATGAAAAAACTAGAACCGATTTATATGTTCAAGAAATTTTTAAAACGCTAATCCTAAAAAAGCTCAATTTTTTTATATCAGAATATAAAAAGAAAATTAAATCATTACCAAAAAGCAATGAAACCGAAAAAATGGACTTGATTGAAAAAATCTTTAATCTAGAAAAAATCAGAAGAAGTATTAGAGAATAATTTATTTAATGGCGTTTACCACCGGCAAAATAAGTGGCGAACGGTTTAATTTAATTCCCAAAAACGGCCCTATAACTCTGCGAGTCATTTGAGCAAGTTTGTGCGTGTTAGAAACTCCATCCTGAAGCGCCGAGTTTAATTTCTTCACAATTTTAGGCTTTATTTCGTTGAAAGCAGATATATCTTCTGCTAAACCTTTTAGAATAATATCAGGACCTGCTACCACTTTTTTCTCTGCAAGGCTAACTGTGACAAAGCACGATATAATCCCCTCAGATGCTAAAGTTCTGCGAGTTTGCAAATCTGATTCATCTATTTCGCCTACAGCAGCGCCGTCCACATATATATAATCATTATGAAACTTTCCAACTTTCTTTGCTACACCATCTCGCAAATCTATTACAGACCCATTTAATGTAGGAATAGCATTTTCCACACCAGCCTTTTCTGCCACTCGTGCATTAGCAGCTAAATGACGCGGCTCTCCGTGAATAGGCAAAGCATTTTTTGGTTTTGCTACATTATATAAATAAAGCAAATCTGTCTCCGCTGCATGACCTGAAACATGCACTGCAGAGTTTTTATTATGATATATATTAACGCCTAAAAGAGTTAAATCATTTATCACCTGTGAAACCGACTTTTCATTACCAGGAATTAAAGAGCTTGCAAGAATTATCACATCATTTTCGCTGACCTTAACTTTATTATGGTCCCCCCTTGCAATCCGGCTAAGCGCTGCCATAGGTTCACCCTGGGAACCCGTACACATAAGCACCACCTTTTTATCAGGATATTCTTTCAATTTTTTCAAGTCTACAAAAATGCCTTTTGGCACCTGTAAATAGCCTAAATCCTCTGCAATAGTCATAGTATTAACCATAGATCTGCCAACAAGGCACACCTTTCTACCATATTCGGCAGCTATGTCGATTATTTGCTGAACGCGGTGAACATGTGATGCAAAACTTGCTACCACTATTTTGCCGTTAGCTTTATGAAAAATAGAATCTAAAGCAGGCGTTATAGATGATTCTGTAGGAATCACGCCTTTAACTTCTGCATTAGTAGAATCAGCTAAAAACAAGTCAATACCTTTTTCAGATATTTTCGCTAAATGATTTAGATCTGTAATTCTTTTATCCATTGGAGTTTGGTCTAATTTAATATCTCCTGTAAAGACCACTGAACCGGCAGGGGTTCTCACAGATATGCAAAGCGCATCAGGAATTGAATGATTAGCAGCCACAAACTCTAAATCAAATTTGCCTATTTTCAAAGTGTCATACGCTTTTACTTCTACAGTTTTTGCTTTAATTCTGAAACTCTTTAATTTCTTTTCAATTAGTGCTAATGAAAACTTCGAAGCCACTATAGGAATATCTTCTCTCATCTTCAAAAGATAAGGTATTCCTCCAATATGGTCTTCATGACCGTGTGAAACTATAATTGCTTCAACATCATCTAATCTGTCCATAATATATGAAAAATCTGGCAAAATCAAATCCACACCAGGCTCTTCATCACGCGGAAATAAAACACCGCAATCTAAAATGAGTATACGCCCTTGATATTCAAGAGTCATCATATTTCTGCCTACTTCACCTAAACCGCCAAGCGGCACTAAACGAAGTGTGTTATCTTTTAATTTAGGAGGTTCAACTACATTCATAAATCTAAATCAAAATTGCTTTCGTTAATAGTTTATTTAAATTAATCAGCCACAGTAAGAGATATTTTACCGTCGCGAGTAATTTCTTTTACTACTACTTCAACTTTTTGCCCTACATCAAGCACATCTTCTACTTTATTTACTCGCTCACCAGCGTTAATCTTTTTCAATTCGCTAATATGCAAAAGACCATCTTTTGTAGCAGTCAACTTTATAAAAGCACCGAATGCTGTGATATTTACCACTTCACCCTCAAAAGTGTCACCCACTTCAGGAATTACAGGATTTGCAATTTCGTTTATTCTCTTTTCAGCTGCTTTTGCAGAATCACCATCTGTTGATGATATATAGACCAAACCTTTTTCACCATCATCTTCTACGGATATTTCTACACCAGCGCTTTCTTGGATTTCCTGAATCACTTTACCTTTAGGTCCTATCACTTCACCAATTTTATCAAAAGGAATCTCCATACTCACAATTCTAGGAGCATTAGGATTCATTTCATTTGGTTTAGAAATTGTAGAGTTTAGCAAATCTAAAATAGTTAAGCGAGCAACTTTTGCCTGCCCTAATGCACCAGCTAATATATCTGCTGGAATGCCATCTAATTTAGTATCAAGCTGAATAGCTGTGATAAAATCCTTTGTGCCAGCTACTTTAAAATCCATATCTCCAAAAGCATCTTCTGTGCCGAGAATATCTGTTAGAGTAGCCCATTTAGTTTTGCCATTAACTTCACCTGAAACTAATCCCATAGCTATGCCAGCTACAGATGCTTTTAGCGGAACTCCTGCATTTAGCAATCCTAAAGTGGAAGCGCATACACTAGCCATAGATGTGGACCCATTAGAGCCTAATGCTTCAGAAACTTGACGAATAGCATAAGGAAACTCTTCACGAGACGGAATCACAGGATCAAGAGCTCTTTCAGCAAGAGCGCCATGACCAATTTCACGTCTTTTAGGTGAACCAACTCTTCCAGTTTCACCAGTGGAAAACGGTGGAAAATTGTAATTATGCATATAGCGTTTAGTAGTTTCTGGTGAAAGAGAATCTATTTGCTGCTCCATACGAAGCATATTCAAAGTGGTAATGCCCAAAACTTGAGTTTCCCCTCTTTCAAAGAGCGCCGAACCGTGAACGCGAGGAACCACTGACACAGCAGCAGTTAAAGGTCTTATCTCTTCAAGACCTCTTCCATCTATACGATAACCTTTTTGCAAAATCTTTTCACGAACTATTTGCTTTTGAAGTGATTTGAAAGCGGCCGAAATCTCTCTTTCTCTATCAACAAATTGCTCATCTAATTCTGTATGAAGTCTTTCTTTCATAGCAGAAATCACAACTTCTCGCTGCTGTTTATCAGCAATAGTGAAATACTCTTTCAAACTCTTTTCAGCTTTTGATTTTACTAAGTTATAAACTTCCTCTGTGTATTCAGGGAAAAGCGGGAACTCGCCCTCCTCTTTTCCAGCTTTGTCTTTAAGCTCTAATTGAGCTTCACACAATTGACGAATAAACGGTTTAGCAGCTTCAAGCCCCTTTGCCACAACTTCCTCTGTAGGAGCAGTGGCACCATTTTTCACAAGTTCTACTACATTTTTTCCAGCGCCAGCCTCTATCATAGCAATAGCTACATCGCTTTCCACAATTCTGCCAGCTACCACTATTTCAAACACAGCGTTTTCGCCTTGTGAAAAAGTAGGAAATGCTACCCACTGATTATCTATTAAAGCAAGTCTAACTGCGCCAACAGGTCCGTTAAACGGTATATCTGAAATAAGTGTGGAGCAAGAAGCAGCGTTAATCGCTAACACATCATAAGCATCATCGTCGCCAACTGCTAAAATAGTTTCTATCACTTGGATTTCATTTCTAATCTCATTTGAGAATAAAGGTCTAAGCGGTCTATCAATCAATCTGCATGCTAATATAGCTTGCGTGGATGGACGGCCCTCTCTTCTAAAAAATGAACCAGGTATTCTGCCTGCTGCATACATTCTTTCTTCCACATCCACTGTTAGTGGGAAAAAATCAAATGATTCTTTTGGCTCACTTCCAGCTGTGGTTGTGGATAAAATAGTTGTGTCACTATCTAAATATGTGACTACAGAGCCGTTTGCTTGCTTTGCTAATAAACCTGTTTCAAATGAAATATCCCTTTTTCCGTATTTTCCATTATCTATAGTTGTATTTGTTTTTTGTTTTTCAGAACCTTTCATGGTCCTCCTTTATAATTTTTAGCGAGTCCTTCTCGCTAGCTCTTAGACCTTCTAAGAGTCTTCCTTCAAATATCTATTTGCGTCTGAAATTATTAATGTCTCAAACCCAGATTTTTAATTATTGAACGATAACGCTCAATATCAACATCATATAGATAATCTAAAAGTCTTCTTCTTTTGCCAACAAGCATAAGCAAACCTCTTCTTGAATGGTTATCATGCTGATGAACCTTAAGGTGCTCTGTTAAATCAGAGATTCTTTGTGAGAGAAGTGCTATTTGAACTTCCGGCGACCCTGTATCATTTTTGCTAGTCGCATATTCTTTGATTATATTTTCTTTTACTTGCGTTTGAAGTGCCATTTGGTCGCCTTTCTTTGCTTGTTGCACAGCGAGACTAGTTTTCTAATCTCATACACTCCGTGACCGATATAACGGTTTACAAAATTAGTTTATCATAGAAAACTGTTTTTAGAATTTATAAAGACTAAATCAAATGTGAACGAACTTTCCACTGGAAAAGCTCCATCTTGCCTAAAATATCTTGCAAAAGATTAGAGCTTATCAAATCTAAATCATCTAGTTTTGCAATAGAGGATCTAAGAATTGTCTCTACAGCAGTATATTGTTCGTTTACTTTTTTCAAATGATTATCAGTTTTATCTCTTTTTTTCAATCCGTATTCAGGAATAGAGCTTTTTGCTGTTTCAAGCACTGATGAACTCAAGCCGTTTGGTGAACCGCCAAGTGTCGCAATTCTTTCAGCAATTTGATCTACGCCATCACGAATATCATCTATTTCAGGATCAAGCATTTCGTGAACTGCTATAAAAGAATCACCTGTGACATTCCAATGAGCATGCTTCAGAGTCAATGCTAAATCATTTAAAATATCTAAATTAAATTGCAAAACTTCTATTGCTTTTTCAGTTTTTGCATCATCAAGAGTAGGAACTGTAAACTTATATTTTGACATTTTTATCTCCTTAAGATTATAAAGTGTTATTTAATTTAATGATACACTAATTTGAGCTGTATCTTCAAAATAGCCATCCTGTGTTTGAACAGTGATAGTTGCAGAACCTGGAGCGATTGCTTCTGCTAAACCAGCTTGATTAATTACAACTACAGCTGGATTAGATGTTCTAAATGTTACAGATTTATTTGGGGCACTTGCAGGCAAAACATTGGCAGACATTTGCAAAAACGCACCGATTCTCAAAGTTGGCGGATTTTTCGGTGCAAGACTAACATCTTGGGCAGCGCTATAAACTGTGATATGAATAACATCAGTAAAGCCGCCATCAACAGTGCGAACAGTGATATCTGCAACTCCAGCTGACACACCTTTCACAAATCCTCGTGCATCGACTTGAGCTACAGCCTCATTATTAGAAAAATAAGTGACCGATTTATCACTAGCTAAAACTGGTGAAACAGTGGTTAATAAGCGATATAATCCACCAAGCTTAACTTGCGCCTGATTTACTATAAAATGAACACCTGTGACAGGCTGCACCACTTTCACAACAGCCTCATCAGTAAAATTGCCATCATTTGTTACTACGGTAATTGTTGCAGTGCCCGGATTTGCTCCTGCACTAACTAATCCGTTTTCGCTAACCTGCGCCACAAACTCATTAGACGAATAATATGAAACTGATTTATCAGCTGCATTAGTTGGCAAAATGCTTGCTGCAAGCTGAACCGCATTCTCATCAGGATTATCATTAATTTTGATTTCAGAGGACTCTGGCGTAAGAGCTACACTTTCTACTGATTGAAATACGTTTATAACAGCTTCACCTTTTACAGAACCAGAAACTGTGTTAATAGATTCGGCTGTAATAGTAGCAGCACCTGGAGCAAGAGCCGTGACCAATCCATTTTCCTCAACTTGCGCCACAGCTTCATTATTAGAGGAAAATATAAGTGTTTTATCAGTAGCATCAACAGGCAAAATCTCTTGTGCTAATTGAAGGGCTCTTCCTGTGCCAAGTTCAGATGATGATGGAGTTAGATTTACTGATGCTACAGCTTTCACAATTCTCACAGTAGCCTCATCAAATAAAGCAGGATTTTGATTAGATTGCACTTTCACAGTCAAGCCCTCAAACGGAAGCGAACCCGAAAAGAGTTCACCTGTGTTTGGGTCAATTGCTGCATCAGATCCAGGAGTTGTTATTTCATATGTCACAGATGTGTCTGAAGCGTCTGACGGCAAAACTTCTGTAGAAAATGAATAATTTGCATTCAGATCAATTGTTATGTTTTTAGGTGCAATGCCTACATATGAAACATCTGGAAGTGGAGATAAAACCTCAATATCAGCTGCTGCTGTAAGTCCAGTCCCGTCTGTGGTTGTAGCAGTGATAGTAGCATACCCTCCATTCACGCCTATCACTTCACCAGTAGACGAATTGACAGATGCTATATGCTCATTAGTTGTGCTATATATTACATCTTTATATTTTGCAGAATCGGGCAAAACGGTTTTGCCTAACGTAAGAACTTGATCTATATTTAGCGTTGCTTGTGCAGGAGAAAGCGTTAAGAAATCAACTTTCTGAAAAACTTCTACAGCAGCTGAATCGCAGGCATCAGGATTCTCATTGCTTTTAACTGTAATAGTGGCAAAGCCCACCGATTGAGGCGTAATAAATCCTTGACTATCAACTAATGCTACAGACTCATCTGAACTGGCCCATGTAAGCGGCGCATTTTGATATTGAGATGGGGACACTGCAGCACTAAGCTGGGCAGAAGAATCATTTCGTATTTCTAAATTATGCTGATCTAATGTCACGGATTCCACATCTATAGAAACAAAAGCCTGTGTGGAATCAGTAAGACCTCCATCTACAGTTGTGACTGTAATAGTGACTACGCCTGATTTGAGAGCCGTAGCAATAGGAGAATTGCCCAAGGATGGATTTTGAGAATTGTCAAAAGCCACAACACTTGGATCCGAGCTTGACCATAAAACGCTTTTATCAGCAGCAGATTCAGGCAGGACAATGCTTTCAAAAGTAAAAGCATCTCCTATATTTTCAAAAACATAATTCTTTGAAGCGTCTGCGATGCTCACGCTTGATACTGCAGAATTATCATTTACTGTCACATTAATTGTTTTAGTAAGGGTTTCTACTGCCCAAGATGTGATAGTGATAGTGGTGCTTCCGTGCGAGCGAGCAGTAATAAGTCCGCTTTCATCAACAGTAGCTATATTTTCATCAGCAGATGAATAGTCTAGCTGTTTATTATTTGCACCTGAGGGCAAAACTTCTGGATTTATATTTTGACTCCCTCCCCTATCTAGGACCACATCATTAGCGTTTATTGAGGACGGCTCCACTTGAGAAGAGGGCTCCAAAAAATAATTTGAATAGGCATCGCCATTTTGATTCACACATGTTAGATCAAAATCATAGGCATTTATTACCGAGCTTACAGAAAAATATCCGCTTGAATCAGGAGTGATCACACCAACTTTATTTGAGATAGCGCATTTTGAAGCGCCGAGTGCTCTTCCTGATAAAGTAATTTGTGTTGCAGAAGTTTGCGATGCGCTAGAATTAGAAGTTTTAAAATATCTAATTATAGGTTTTTGACCTGCATTAGAAAGAGCCTGCATTGCAGATTCGCCTTGAATTAAGGGCTTCGCACCTGTGGTAGCGCTTGTGCGAGAATCATTTAAAGCCTGTCCTGTAGCCTGCATTATATTTGTTAACACAGCGGGCGGAGTATCAGGCTTAAACGATTTCAAAGATGTGTAAATACCAGCGGCTAATGGACTTGCCATAGATGTGCCCTGCATAGTAGTCCACGAATGAGCGCCTGAATGATTAGCAAATGCGCCCCAAATAAGCGTGTTTGGTCCAAGAGCGCAGGGCACAGCGCCGCCGTTGCATCCTATAGCGCCGGATGAATCAGCATATGCCAGAACAGCTCCTCCTACAGAGACTAAAGCTGTAGCTTTGCTATTTTGAGAATATGACGAAATTGCAGTTCCTGAATTGTTTGATGCCGCCACTGATACAGCTCCGATTGTGCATGAGGGAGTGGCCACATTATTTTTTTGAGAATCCCA
>JAITBJ010000016.1 GCA_031283665.1 Candidatus Opitulatrix cubana | reverse complement strand
TTTTTTTGACATTTTCTAACAGGTGCGAGACTGCCTTGCAAGTATCGGAGAAAAAATAAAAATAAATTTGTTTTCGTTAGAAAACTCCGTTCGTTTTTTATTTTTCCCTGTTTTGCTATGAATTTGAAAAATGTCAAAAAAAATTTTAAAAATACTGATATTAAATAGAATATTCAATTTGAAATAAAATTGCTCTAATGAATTTTACAAAATCAAATTTTGAGAGCAAAACGATATTTTAAGGAGCGAAATGTTTAATTTTTGGGTGTATGAGGCTTCCGCGCAAGCGTAGTGTTCTTATTTAAGCAAGGAAGTCGAATACAGTGAACTATATCGCAGAACTGTATGCGGAGTGAGCGACCCATAAAATTAAACATTTCGTGACCGCGAGTTTTTGCGGTATTTTTTTTGAAAATCGTGTATCCGATTATTTAATTGAATATTTTATGAAAATATGCCTTTAATTTTTTTTGACATTTTTTCAAATTCGTTGTAAACTATAATTACAGCGCTTTTAGATACTGCACTAAGTGTAAGTCTAAGAGGCAATGTAAAAAACATAAACTAAAGTTAGATTTGCAAAAATAAACTTGGATGAAAAGAAAGGAAGCCTTATGGCTGGAAAGTATGTAGTACGCATAAAGCTAAAAGCATATGATAATGCTGTGCTTGATTCAAGCGTGCAAAAAATTGTGGATGCTGTCCGCCGTGCTGGATCTCACGTGATTGGTCCTGTGCCACTTCCTACTCGCAAAAATGTGTTTTGCGTAATAAAGTCTCCACATAAATATAAAGATTCAAGAGAGCATTTTGAAATTAGAACACATAAAAGATTATTAGATATAGAAGATCCTACACCAGGTGCTGTGGATGCGCTTATGCATTTAGAGCTTCCTACAGGTGTGAATATAGAAATGAAATTATAAGAGTTTGGTAAAGTAGAAAGTTGTAATATGGCTGCAAAACAAAACGAAAAAAGAAAAGCACTTATAGGCAAAAAACTTGGTATGACTCAGCTTTGGGATGAAAGCGGTGTATTTGTGCCAGTCACTGTAATAGATGTAGGATCAAATGTAGTTACACAAATTAAGACAGCTACTACTGATGGCTATGATAGCGTGCAGTTAGCTTATGGACAGATAGACCCTAAAAAAGTGACTAAAGCAGTAAAGGGCCATTTTGAAAAAGCAAAAGTGCCTCCAAGAAGATATTTAGTAGAGTTTCAAACAAAAGATGTTAAAGAATATAAACTAGGTCAAGAATTAAACATTGACCAATTTGATGTAGGCACAATTGTAGACGTTTCTGGCACTACAAAAGGTAAAGGTTTTGCAGGAACTATGAAACGCTATAATTTTGCTGGAGTTTCATCATCGCATGGTGCTCATAGAAATCACCGCAAACCTGGATCAATTGGTGCATGTGCTACACCTGGAAGAGTTTTCAAAGGTTTGAGAATGTCAGGCAGAATGGGCGGATTGAAAAAGACTATTCAAAACTTGGTGCTTTTTGCAAAAGACAATGAAAAAGGCTATTTGCTAATAAAAGGTGCTGTACCTGGGGGCAGAGGCTCTATAGTAGTTGTAAAAAATGCAGTAAAGGTGGCATAAAAGTGGCTGTGAAATTAGATATATATGACTCAAAGGGCAAAGTTGCAGAATCTGTAACAGCTCCTGAGTTGATTTTTGGAAAGTCTGAAGCTGATATTCAGGCGTCTATTCCTACTATTCATCAAGTGGTTACAGCACAAAGAGCAGCCGCAAGACAGGGAACTCACTCCACAAAAACTCGTGCAGAGGTTTCAGGTGGCGGAAAAAAGCCTTTTAGACAAAAAGGTACAGGTCGAGCTAGACAGGGAACCACCCGCGCTCCTCAAATGAGAGGCGGAGGAATTGTTTTTGGACCTAAGCCAAGAGATTATTCTCAAAGAGTAAATAAGAAAATTATTTTCTCATCTTTATGTAGTGTTTTGTCAAATAGAGCAAATGCTAAAAAAGTGTTTATAGTGAACGACTTTGGAATTGCTGATAAACCAAATACTAAAACAGCTTTGAAAACTCTTGAAAAGATTACAAATGATTCTACTTTAATAGTTGTAAATCGTGATGAGCAAAAAACTATTAAATCATTAGCAAATCCTGCGCAAGTGCATTTATGTTATGAAGATCAGCTAAATTGCTATGATGTGCTTGTAAATGATGCTGTGACTTTCACAAAAGCAGCGTATGATGGTTTTATTGAAAGGACTAAAAGCAAAATAAAGGATGGTAAATAAATGAAAACACCTTATGATATTTTAATTACTCCTGTAATTAGCGAAAAATCTTATTCACGAATTGACGAGGGTAAATACACTTTTGTAGTAAATAAAGACTCTAATAAAACACAGATTAAAAATGCTGTAGAATCTATTTTTGATGTGAAAGTAGAAAAAGTAAACACACTTAATAGAAAAGGCAAAACTTCAAGAACTAGAATGGGCACTATTGCAAAGCGCTCTGATATAAAGCATGCAATAGTCACTTTGAAACAAGGTCAAACAATAGATGTGTTTGGACAAGGTTAATAGATAGGTAATAAATTATGGCAATAAGAAAATATAAACCTACTACACCAGGTATGAGAGGTGCATCAGTTGCAGATTTTTCTGAAATTACACGCTCAAAACCTGAAAAAAGTCTTTTACGCCCTAACCCTAAATCAGGCGGAAGAAATTCTAAAGGACAAATATCTGTTAGACATATAGGTGGAGGACATAAAAGACAATATAGACTAATAGACTTTAAACGCTACGGAAAAGATGGTGTGAATGCCAAAGTAGCTCATATAGAATATGACCCTAATAGAAATGCGAGAATAGCACTTTTGCATTATTTTGACGGTTCTAAATCTTATATTATTGCCCCAAATGGTTTGAAACAAGGTACCGTGATTGAAAACGGTCCAAAGGCCGATATTAAAGTGGGAAATAATTTGCCTCTGAGAAATATCCCTGTAGGAACTATGATTCATTCTATTGAGATAATTCCTTTAGGCGGTGCAAAAATTGCACGATCAGCTGGTGCAGCAGTTCAGCTTGTGGCAAAAGATGGTCCTTATGCACAGCTTAAAATGCCATCAGGAGAAATTAGAAATGTTAGCGCTAAATGCAGAGCTACAGTAGGCGAAGTTTCTAATGCAGAATATATGAACTTGAGTTTAGGAAAAGCTGGCAGAAAGCGTCATTTAGGTGTGAAGCCTACAGTTAGAGGTGTGGTTATGAATCCAGTCGATCATCCGCACGGAGGCGGTGAGGGAAGAACATCAGGAGGTAGACACCCTGTGAGCCCTTGGGGCAAGCCTGAAGCAAAGACTCGTCATCCTAAAAATAAAACTAATAAACTAATTGTTCGCAGACGACCTAAGAATAAGAGAAAATAGGAGATTTTATGTCAAGAAGTTTAAAAAAAGGACCTTTTGTAGATGACCATTTACAGAAAAAAGTAGATGCTATGAATGACGGTGGCAAAAAAACTGTTATCAAAACATGGTCTCGCAGATCTATGGTTACTCCTGATTTTATAGGTCACACTATTGCCGTTCACGATGGAAGAAAGCATAATCCTGTTTTTATTACAGAGTCTATGGTAGGACATAAACTTGGTGAATTTGCGCCTACTCGCACATTTCGCGGTCATGCAAATGATGATAAGAAAGCAAGGAGAGTCTAATGGCTGATGAAAATCAAGAGTATACAGCTAAACTAAAGTATTTGCGTGTTACACCACTAAAGGCAAGAAGAATTGCAAAACTTATTCGTGGCAAAAAAGCTGATGCAGCATTAGATATTTTGCGTTTTCAGCCTCAAGCTGTTTCAGAGCCTATGGAGAAACTTCTCAGATCCAATATGAGCAACTTTCAAGTGAAAAATGAGTCTGCATCTGACACATCTAATTTAGTAGTAAAAGAAGTTTTAGTGGATGAGGGACCTACTCAAAAAAGATTAAAGATGAGAGCAAAAGGCAGAGCTGATAGAATGTTTAAAAAATCATCACATATTACAATCACATTAACAAATAATGACAGCGCTAATAATAAAAATGCTAATACTAAAAAGGAGAGTAAATAATGGGTCAAAAAGTTCATCCTTTTGGTTATAGATTAGGCATCACTACAGATTTTAGATCTTCTTGGTTTGCAACAAGCGGACAAGGTGATATATCTTATGCAGATTATGTGGCAGAAGATGTGAAAATTAGATCTGTTCTTGAAAAGAGACTAAAAAGAGCAGGAATAAGTCATATTAATATAGAAAGAATAAAAGACAGAGTTAGAGTAGATATTTTCACAGCGCGACCAGGAATAGTTATAGGCCGCCAAGGTGCAGAGGCTGATAAATTAAGATCTATTTTAGAGAAGCTGACTA
Organism: Candidatus Opitulatrix cubana; assembly: GCA_031283665.1. GTDB lineage: Bacteria > Actinomycetota > Actinomycetes > Actinomycetales > Bifidobacteriaceae > Opitulatrix > Opitulatrix cubana. The sequence goes on along the minus strand of JAITBJ010000016.1, from coordinate 9,829 downwards.
AAAAGCAGATTCAGCTAAACATTTTAGAGGTGAAAAATCCAGAGATGGATGCTCAATTAGCAGCACAAGGTGTAGCAGAGCAGCTCGAAAACAGAGTCTCTTTTAGAAGAGCTATGAGAAGAGCTATGCAGTCTGCTTTCCGATTAGGCGCAAAAGGTGTAAGAGTTCAATGCTCTGGAAGACTTGGCGGCGCTGAAATGAGCAGAGCAGAGTTTTATAGAGAGGGTAGAGTGCCTTTGCACACTTTGAGAGCTAATATAGATTATGGATTTTATGAAGCAGATACCACTTTTGGAAAAATAGGTGTGAAAGTTTGGATCTATAGAGGAGATATGACTCAAAAAGAGTATGAAGCAAAACAGGTGAAAGCTGATAAACAGCAGAAAGCTCCTCAAAAAGTGGCTGAGACTAAAAAGGAGAGCAAATAATGTTAATTCCTAAAAAAGTAGAATGGAGACGCCAGCATTCTCCTAAAAGAAGAGGCGCATCAAAGGGCGGAAATAGAATAAACTTCGGTGATTACGCTATTCAGGCTTTAGAGTCTCATTATGTGACTAATAGACAAGTAGAAGCTGCTCGTATTGCTATGACTAGATATATTAAGCGCGGTGGTAAAGTTTGGATTAATATCTTTACAGATCGTCCACTAACGCAGCATCCTGCAGAATCAAGAATGGGTTCTGGAAAAGGAAATCCTGAGTGGTGGGTGGCAAATGTAAAAAGAGGTAGAGTGCTTTTTGAGCTTGCTGGTGTAGATGAGCATACAGCAAAAGAGGCTATGACAAGAGCAATTCATAAGCTGCCTTTGAAATGCCGCTTTATATCAAGAGCAGGAGGTTTAGACTAATGCCTATTGGTTCACCTCAATTTACTATACAATCCCTAGATGCTCTTGACAATCAGAATCTGGAATCTGAATTGAAAAATTGCAAAGAGGAACTTTTCAAATTGCGTTTTCAAAAAGCTACAGGTCAGCTAGAAACTCACGGCAGATTGAAAGCTGTGAGAAGAGATATAGCTAGAATAGAAACTGTTTTGCAAGAGCGCCGTTTAAAAGTTAGAACTGCGCCTCAAGCAGTCACTTCTGACGACAGCAAAACTGCTTCTAAAAAATCAAAATCAAAAACAGATAAAAAAGTAGCAGATAAGAAGCCTGCAACTAAAAAACCTGCTGCAAAAGAAACTACTGTTAAAAAGACAGCTGCAAAAAAACCTGTTGCTAAGAAAACAGTTGCTAAAAAACCTGCTGCCAAAAAAGCACCTGTTAAAAAAGGGACTGCAAAGAAAGCAGCTCCAAAAAAGGCAACAATCACGAAAGAGAGTAAATAATGACTGTAGAAAAGAAATTATCGCCTACTAATAGACCATACAGAAAAACTCGTCGTGGTTATGTAGTAAGTGATAAAATGCAAAAAACTATTGTGGTTAGAGTAGATTCTAGAGTAAAGCATCCTCTTTATGGAAAAGTGGTTCAAAAATCTACTAAATTTAAAGCACATGATGAAAAAGAAAAAGCAGGCATTGGCGATTTAGTGAGCATTCAAGAGACACGACCTCTTTCAGCAGGTAAGCGATGGAGATTAGTAGAAATAATTGAAAAGGCTAAATAAGGATTTAATATGATACAACAAGAATCTCGACTAAAAGTAGCTGATAACACAGGTGCAAAAGAAATACTTTGTATCCGTGTTCTGGGCGGCTCTGGTAGAAGATACGCGACTATTGGAGATAAAATAGTAGCTACAATTAAAGATGCTAATCCAGGTGGAGGCGTAAAAAAAGGTGAGGTGGTCACAGCTGTGGTAGTAAGAACAGTGAAAGAAAACCGCCGCCCAGATGGTAGCTATATAAGATTTGATGAAAATGCTGCTGTGATTTTGCAAGGTGGTTCAAATGATCCAAGAGGTACTCGTATATTCGGTCCTGTAGGTAGAGAATTGAGAGATAAAAGATTTATGAGAATAATATCGCTAGCTCCGGAGGTGATATAATGGCGAAAGTAAAAGCAAATGATAGAGTGCTTGTTATCACTGGAAAAGATAGAGGCAAAGAGGGTAGAGTGCTAGAGGTTTTAACAAAAAGAAATAGAATTATTGTAGAGGGTATTCAAAGAGCTAAAAAGCATAATAAGCCTGGTCAGACAGATAGAGGAACTAAAACAGGCGGCATTGAAACTATTGAAAACTCTATACATATTTCAAATGTGAAAGTGTTAGCTTCAAGTTCGAAAAAATCTGCTACAAGAGTAGGATATAGAATTGAAAACTCATCGGGCAGTGGTAAACCAAAAAGAATTAGAATCTCTAAAAAGACAGGAAAGGATATTGAGTAATGGCTGATAAATCCACAGATAATGCAAAAAGAGTAAAGCCTAGATTAAAGGAAAAATACTCTTCAATTATAATTCCTGAATTGCAAAAAGCTCATAACTATAAAAATGTGAATGAGGTTCCTAATTTAACAAAAATAGTTGTGAATATGGGAGTGGGCGCTGCTGCAAAAGATTCTAAGCTGATGCAGGGCGCTATATCTGATATATCTATTATCACGGGTCAGTATCCTAAAATTAATAAAGCTAAAAAGTCTATTGCTAATTTCAAATTGAGAGAGGGTCAAGCAATTGGCGCTGCTGTGACTTTGAGAGGTGATAGAATGTGGGAGTTTTTAGATCGCTTGCTATCTATTGCAATTCCTCGTATAAGAGATTTTAGAGGTCTTTCTGCTCGGCAGTTTGATTCTAATGGAAATTATACTTTTGGACTTTCAGAGCAGTCAGTTTTTCATGAAATAAATCAAGATTCTATTGACAGACAGCGCGGTATGGATATTACTGTTGTGACAACTGCAAAGACAGATGCCGAGGGAAGAGATTTGCTTTTGCAATTAGGATTTCCGTTTAAGCCCTTTAAAGAAAAAGGTCAGGTGAGTGAATAATGGCTAAAACAGCGTTAAAAGAAAAGCAAGCACGCAAACCAAAGTTTAGTGCGCGCTCGTACACTAGATGCACAAAATGCGGAAGATCAAAATCTGTATATAGAAAATTTGGACTATGTAGAGTGTGCTTAAGGCAAATGGCTCATTTAGGTCAGCTGCCCGGTGTAAGAAAGTCAAGTTGGTAAAGGAGCGTTTGAAGATATGACAATGACAGATCCTGTAGCAGATATGCTAACTAGAATAAGAAATGCTAGTGCAGCTCATTTAGAGACTACTATTATGCCTCATTCGAAATTTAAAGTAGCCATTGCTAGCATTTTGAAAAACGAGGGTTATATATCAGACTTTAAAGAATCAAAAGCAGATGTTGGAAAAGATATAACTATTGTTTTGAAATATACTAAAGATGAAACTCCTGCAATTCATGGAGTGAAAAGAGTTTCAAAACCTGGTTTGAGAAAATATGCAAAAACTACTAATCTTCCAAAAGTTTTTGGTGGATTAGGAATAGCAATTTTGTCAACATCTTCTGGAATTATGACAGACAGACAAGCACAAAAGAAAGGTGTGGGCGGTGAAGTGATCGCTCATGTTTGGTAGGAAAAATGGTTTCAAGAATTGGAAAAGCTCCTATAAGCATAGTAGATGGTGTAGAAGTGAATATAAGCAAAGGCTCTATATCTGTAAAAGGTCCTAAAGGTGAATTGAGTCAATCAGTGCCTGATGGCATAACTCTAAAACTTGATAATGGCATTTTAGAAGTGAAAGCACGCGATAATGAAAGACAAACTCGCTCAAATCACGGACTTATAAGATCACTTATTCAAAATATGGTTATAGGCGTGACACAAGGGTATACTAAAACTTTGGAAATAGTGGGAACAGGTTATAGAGTAAATCTAAAAGGAACTACTTTAGAGTTTGCATTAGGATTTTCACACCCTGTGAATATAGAAGCACCTGAGGGAATCACTTTTGCAGTAGGCGAAGATAATCAGTTTTCTGTTAGCGGCATTTCCAAGCAGCAAGTAGGCGAGGTTAGTGCTAATATAAGAAAGCTAAGACCGCCTGAACCGTATAAAGGAAAAGGTATTAAATATATAGATGAGCATATTATTAGAAAAGCTGGAAAGGCTGGTAAATAATGAGTGTTAAAATTAAGCAAGTAAGCAAAATCTCTGCAAAGCAGCGCCGTCATGCAAGAGTTAGAAAATCTGTGACAGGCACTGCAAACAGACCAAGATTAGTGGTGTTTAGAGGCAATAAACATATTTTTGCACAAATAGTAGATGACACAAAAGGTATCACGCTAGCATCTGCGTCTACTATGAATAAAGATTTGAAATCTGCTAAAGGCAATAAAACTGAAAAGGCAAAAGCTGTAGGCGTGCAAGTTGCTGATGCAGCAAAAAATGCAAAAGTGAAAAAAGTGGTTTTTGATACAGGCGGAAATAAATATCACGGGAGAGTGGCTGCTTTAGCAGACGGTGCTCGTGAGGGCGGTTTGGAGTTCTAATGGTTGATAAAAAAGAGACTGAAAAAGTGGATGAAAAAGTGCAAACTCCAGATGCTTCAAAAGTAGATGACAACTTGAAAGAAGCAAGTGTGCAAACAGATCAAGCAACTGCGCCTAGTCATTCCAAAAAAGAAAATGAAAAAACTGCTGATAGCAAAGTTAGCGAATCTGCATCAGGCGCGCCATCAGGTGCAAACTCTGAGGGAGAGCCTGAGCTAATTGAGCGTATGGTAAATGTGAATAGAGTAGCAAAAGTGATTAAGGGCGGAAGACGCTTTTCATTTTGTGCTTTAATGGTGGTAGGAGATGGCAACGGAAATGTGGGCGTAGGATATGCAAAAGCATCTGAAATCCCTCAGGCTGTTTCTAAAGCAGTGGCAGAAGCTAAAAAGTCAATGTTTGTAGTGCCTCGCATTCAGGGAACTATTCCGCATCCAATCCAAGGCGAAGACTCTGCAGGAGTAGTTTATTTACGACCTGCAGCTCCAGGAACTGGTGTGATTGCAGGAGGACCTGTGCGTGCTGTTTTAGAGTGCGCCGGAATCACAGATGTGCTTACAAAATCATTGGGCTCTTCAAATGCTATAAATATAGTAAGAGCTACAGTAGATGCTCTGAAGCAGTTAGAAGAAATACAGTCTGTAGCTGATAGAAGAGATAAAAAAGTAGAGGAAGTGGCACCTAGTCAGCTGCTAGCTGCTCAAAAAAAAGGATAGAAATATGGCAAAGGTGAAAATTACGCAAATTAGATCTGCTATTGGCAGAAATGATAATCAAAAGGCTACACTTTTATCATTGGGCATTCATAAAATAGGTCAGAGTTCGGTTAGAGAGGTTAGTCCTATAGTAAACGGTTATATAGACACTGTGAAGCATCTTGTGAAAGTGGAAAAGGTAAACTAAGGAAGAGATTATGCCAACTGAAAAAGCAACTACTAAAAAAGAAACTATAAAAAAGCCAGCGCCTGCTAAAAAACCTGTTGCCAAAAAACCAACAGTAGCAAAAGCTGAAAGTAAAAAATCTGAAAGCAATGTTCAAATTTTGAAAGTGCATCATTTGAAGCCTGCACCTGGCGCTAAAAAAGCTAAAACCAGAGTAGGACGAGGCGACGGCTCTAAAGGAAAAACAGCTGGAAGAGGAACTAAAGGCACTAAAGCAAGAAATACAGTTTATGCTGGTTTTGAGGGTGGTCAGATGCCGCTTCATATGAGGATTCCAAAGTTTAGAGGATTCAAAAATCCTGCAAAAAAGTATTATCAAGTAGTAAATCTGGATTCTATTTCAAAGAGTTTTCCAAATGGCGGTGATATTAAAATTGCTGATTTGGTAAATGCTGGTTTGGTTAGAAAAAATGAACTTGTAAAAGTGTTAGGTGATGGTGAAATTAGCATAAAAGTAAATGTAAAAGTGAATAAAGCATCAAAATCTGCGGTTGATAAAATCACAAAAGCTGGCGGAAATGTGGAGCTAGTGTAAGGCAAATATGTTATCTAATTTATTGCAAGCATTCAAAACTCCTGATTTGAGAAGAAAAATTGTATTCACATTACTTATTATAATAGTTTTTAGAATTGGATCATTTATTCCCACACCTGGAGTGGATTATTCAAAGGTAGCATCTTGCACAGCAAGTATAGAATCTAATGATTTGCTTGGACTTATAAATCTGTTTTCCGGTGGTGCTCTTTTGCAGCTTTCTGTGTTTGCATTAGGAATTATGCCATATATTACAGCATCTATTATTGTGCAAATGCTTCGTATTGTGATTCCGCGTTTTGAAGCACTGTATAAAGAGGGTCAAGCTGGTCAAACAAAAATGACTCAATATACAAGATATTTAACAGTAGGCCTTGCAATTTTGCAGTCCACTACTATTATTACCACAGCAAGAATAGGAACTCTTTTTGGAAATGCTGGCGGAGACTGCAAACAGGTGATTCCAGATCAGTCTATTCCTACTCTTTTAGTGATGATAATTGTGATGACAGCAGGCACATCTTTGATAATGTGGTTTGGTGAATTAGTGACAGAAAAAGGTGTGGGAAATGGTATGTCTGTTTTGATTTTCACATCTATTTGCGCTAAATTTTTGCCATCACTTTGGTCTATTGCACAAGGAAACGGCGGTTTTGTAAAGTTTGCATTAGTTATTGTGATAATCGTGGCAGTGATGGTAGTAGTCGTTTATATAGAGCAGTCTCAAAGAAGAATACCAGTGCAGTATGCAAAGCAGTCTATTGCTGGGCGTACAGTGGGCGGTGGTGATACTTATTTGCCTATGAAACTAAATATGTCAGGCGTGATTCCAATTATATTCGCATCTTCAATTTTAGCGCTTCCAGGTTTGATAGCAAAGTTTGGAGACCCAAATGCAGGATGGGTAGCTTGGATTAATCAGTATTTAGCACAGCAAACCTCATGGGTTCATATATCACTATACGGGCTGCTAATTATATTTTTCTGCTTCTTTTATACATCTATCACATTTAATCCTGAAGAAATATCAGATAATATGAAAAATCAGGGAGGATTTATTCCTGGAATTAGAGCGGGCTCTTCCACAGCTCAATACTTGCAATATGTTTTATATCGTGTTAACACAGCAGGGTCTATTTATTTGACACTTGTGGCTCTAATACCGACAATTTTGATATTAGTTTTAGGACTTTCGCAATCTCTTCCTTTTGGCGGAACTACTATTCTGATTATAGTGGGTGTAGGACTAGAAACTGTTAGACAAATTAATTCACAGCTGCAGCAGCACCATTACGACGGGTTTTTGTCATAAGGTTTTTATTATAAAATGAATATAGTAATTTTTGGACCACAGGGGGTAGGAAAAGGTACACAAGCTAAACTTCTTGCATCACATTATGCTCTAAAACATATTTCCACAGGAGACGCTTTAAGAGAGAGTATAAAATCAGGAGCGCCTATTGGAAAAATTGCTAACAATTTTATTCAAAAGGGTGAGTTTGTGCCTGATGATGTTGTGAACGAAATTGTAGAAAAAGATTTAGCAAAGCATACTAACGGCTGGATATTAGACGGTTATCCACGCAATTTAGAACAGGTAGAATATTTACATAGCGCATTAGAAAAACTAGATCAAAAAATAGATTATATAATAGTGCTATCAGCTCCACATTCTGTGCTAGTGGAAAGAATGAACCAGCGAAGAGAAATTGAAAACCGCTCTGATGATATAGAGCAAATTATTGAAAAACGGCTAGAGCTGTTTAGAGAGAAAACAAAACCTGTTTTAGATTATTATAATGAACATAATATAGTAAAAACTCTAAACGGTGTGGGTGAAATAGAAGAAGTGAATAAATATATAATAGCAAATATAGAAAGTTTAAAGCAAGGATAATGAAAGCAGATATTTTCAAAAAGAGCTTTTTTAGTTTATCTTTGTTTGCTATTGTATTGAGCATTGCAGGCTGCTCGGGGAGTCCTGTAAACTCAAAACTTACAAATGATATTACTTTTGATCAGGGTTCAGGTGCTGTAGTTTGGAATCCCCCAGGTCAAAAATTTGAGTTTACAATAGATAAAAGTTTTAAATTCGATTCTAATAAATCAGATAATGACACTAATGATGTACACGGCGAGTTTAATACAAGAATTATTTATGCAGATGCTAAAGATAGTAAATCAACAGCTACTTTTAGAGCAGATTATCAAGATGATGATAATAGATCAGGAACGCGAGTAGCAGAGTTGAAAAAGCAAACAGATATGCATAAAGTTTTTGGATTAGGGTCTTCACAGAAAATAGTGGATCAAGGAACTTTCACTTCTAATAATGTTTTATATGCAGCGTGGGCAAAGACATACCCTGTTCCAAATGATGAAAAAATAGTAGCAGTTAATTTTTATGTGCTAACTATAAAAGGTCATGTGAGTTTTATATTTGAAACTACAAACGGTTTCAATTTTTCAGAAGAGTTTATTCAGTCATTTATTAAATCAGTAAAAGTAGAGGTGTAAAATGAGAGAGATATTTACAATTGCGTTAGATGTGGTGTTAGTTCTAACATCACTGTTTTTAGTTCTTTTGATTCTAATGCATAAAGGAAAAGGTGGAGGACTTTCAGATATGTTTGGTGGAGGAATATCTGCTAATGCAGGTTCGTCAGGTGTAGCTGAGAAAAATTTGAACAGAATTACAGTGATAATTTCAGTAATATGGGTTATAGCTGTGATTTTAATAGGATTTATGCAAAGGCTCAATTAAAGACCATCATTGAAAAAACTCTATATGAAATATAAGAAAGGTGATAAACTAGAATTATGCCAACAATACAACAGTTAGTGAGAAAAGGCCGTAAACCGAAGTTGTCAAAGACTAAAGCACCGGCTTTGAAAAGTTCACCGCAAAGAAGAGGTGTATGCACTCGTGTTTATACCACCACACCTAAAAAGCCTAATTCGGCGCTAAGAAAAGTAGCCAGGGTTAGATTATCTACAGGTGTAGAGGTCACAGCTTATATACCAGGCGAGGGTCATAATTTGCAGGAGCACTCAATTGTGTTAGTTAGAGGCGGAAGAGTTCGCGATTTGCCAGGTGTGAGATATAAAATAATCCGTGGCACTTTAGATACTCAAGGTGTAAAAGATAGAAAGCAAGCACGAAGCCGTTATGGCGCTAAAAGGGAGAAGAAATAATGCCTAGAAAAGGTGCTGTAGAAAGAAGAGCTGTAATCTCTGATCCAGTATTTAATTCTGTTTTAGTGACGCAGCTTATTTCAAAGATTTTGAAAGATGGGAAAAAGTCTGTAGCGCAAGGTATAGTTTATGGTGCACTAGATGGCGTGAAAGCAAAATTAGACACTGATCCAGTAGAAGTTTTAGAAAAAGCAGTAGCAAATGTAAGACCTACTTTGGAAGTCAAATCAAGAAGAGTTGGCGGTGCTACATATCAAGTTCCTATGGAGGTAAAGCCTCATAGAGCTACTACTCTTGCACTTCGCTGGCTTACAGATTTTAGCAAAATCAGACGCGAAAAAACTATGACCGAGCGCCTGATGAATGAGATTTTAGACGCTTCAAACGGTTTAGGTGCATCTATTAAGCGTAAAGAAGATGTGCACAAAATGGCAGAGGCAAATAAAGCTTTTGCACACTACCGCTGGTAGGTTCCTGCAACTTTTTGCATCTGATTAACTAAAAAGGTTATTCAAGAACGCAAAAAGAAAGCTTTACAATAATAAGGTTCTAATCTAAAACTATTATGGTAATATAAAACTATGTATGATTTGAATGTGACTATTGCTGTTTTACTGGTTTGTCTGTTTGGATGCATTCTCTTTATTTTTTGCATACTAGTATCTTCACGTCAAAAGGTAGATAAGCTAAAAAAGAAGCGAAAATTA
>JAITBJ010000061.1 GCA_031283665.1 Candidatus Opitulatrix cubana | reverse complement strand
GACAATACATATTATGGAAAAATATCAGCATCTGTAAATCAGAAACCAGAGCCTACTAGCTTTGAAAAAGGTGTGAACTCTGTTTCATGGGTTTTGATAAGATTTATGCTTGTGATGGTGCCGCTAGTTTTATTTATAAACGGATTTACAAAAGGAGACTGGCTTCACGCTTTGCTATTTGCCATATCTGTGGCAGTAGGCTTGACTCCTGAAATGCTACCTATGATTGTGACTACAGCGCTATCTCGCGGAGCTGTGGCTATGAGTAAAAAAGACACTATTATCAAGTCCTTAAATGCTATACAAAATCTTGGATCTATGGATATTTTATGCACGGACAAAACAGGAACTCTCACACAAGATAAAGTGGTTTTAGAATATCATCTTGATATAGAGGGGAAAGAAAATAATCGAGTTTTGCGTCATGCTTTTTTAAATAGCTACTATCAAACAGGTTTAAAAAACCTTATGGACGTTTCTATTATTCAAACTACAGAGGAGCTTGCAGAAGAAGACACCACACTACATGATTTGCCATCTGCTTATCAAAAAGTAGATGAGATTCCTTTTGATTTTGAACGACGCAGAATGAGCGTAGTGGTGCAAGGTCCTACTGGAAAAACCAAACTTATCACAAAAGGTGCTGTAGAGGAAATGCTTGCTATTTCGCGATATGTAGAGTATGGCGGAAAAGTGCAGGAGCTGAATCTAGATCTAAAAAATCTAATTATCAAAAATGTAGAAGATCTAAATGATGATGGTATGAGAGTGGTGGCTGTAGCTCAAAAAAATAATCCTCCAGAAGTAGAATCTTTTTCAGTAAGCGATGAATCAGATATGATTTTAATAGGCATTTTAGCATTTTTAGATCCTCCAAAAGAGTCAGCACAGGCTGCTATTGGTGCATTAGATTCTAATGGAGTAGGCATAAAGATTTTAACAGGGGACAATGAAAGAGTGACATCTAATATATGCTCTCAAATAGGAATAGATATTCATAATTTAGTTTTAGGATCTGATATTGAAGATATGAGCGATGACGAATTAGAAGTTTTAGTAGAAAAGGCTAATATATTTGCAAAACTTTCTCCAAATGCAAAAGCTAGAATAGTAAAAGCCTTAAAGAGAAATGGTCATGTAGTAGGGTATATGGGAGATGGAATAAATGATGCTCCTGCAATGGTGGCATCAGATGCTGGAATAAGTGTGGACACAGCAGTGGATGTAGCAAAAGAATCTGCTGAAGTGATTTTGCTTAAAAAAGATTTAGGCGTGTTAGAGGACGGAATAATTGAGGGTAGAAAAACCTATGGCAATATGATTAAATATATCAAAATGACAGCATCTTCAAACTTTGGAAATATATTTTCAGTGCTTATTGCTTCTGCGTTTTTGCCGTTTTTGCCTATGGCTAGTATACAGCTTTTGCTTTTGAATCTGATTTATGATATTACATGCACCGCTATTCCATGGGATAATGTAGACAAAAGTTTTCTTGCACGGCCAAAGCCATGGGATTCTAAAAATATAGCACGGTTTATGGTGCAAATTGGACCTATAAGCTCTATATTTGATATTACTACTTTTTTACTCCTATATTTTTATATATGTCCTGCATTTACAGACGGTTTACTTTATTCACAGTTGACTAATCCTGCACAGCAAATAATATATATAGCAGTTTTTCAGTCTGGCTGGTTTATAGAGTCAATGTGGACTCAAACGCTTGTGATCCATATGATTAGAACAAGTGAAACACTTCCTTTTATAAAATCAAGAGCATCTTTTTCTGTTACCACAATATGCCTTTTAGGGGTAGGAATTGCAACACTTATACCGTTTACAATTTTAGGATCTGCTTTAGGGTTTACAGCTCTTCCAGGAAATTATTTTTTCTATCTAATTCTCACAATTGTTTTATATTGTGTGACAGTAAATATCTCAAAAAGGTTTTATATTAAAAAATACAAAGACTGGTTGTAAAAATTTCTCAGCGAGCAAAAATTGTGAGGGAGATGTAGATTAGTGTACCTAGAATCATAATTGGAAAAAGAGCCTTTGCAAATGCAGACCCTCTAATATGTATATCTGAAAATAAAACCATTTTTACCACAAAAACAGCAAATAATATACCACATATTAGCGCTGACAATTTCCAAGATAAATGTGGACCGCCTGATACTATATTATTCGAAATAGCATTAATAAAAAAATATGATCCAACGCCTATAAATGCGATAATACTCCCAAGAATAGTAAATCGCACATAGTTAAAATGTTGATAATTTAGCTTTTCAAAAATCTTACTCTCTAAAATAGGTGTGAACGAAACCACACATAAAATTATCAGCGAAAAAAGTGCATAAAGTTTTGCAATAGAGGTAAGCTGCATAAGAGATATCCAGCCTACAGAAGAAACCGCTATAAAGCTACCAAAAAAAGAATATGAAACACTAGACATCGGGTTTTTATCTTTTTTATTAATAAATAGTTCATCTATTATAGCAATTAAAAATGCAAGGACAAAAATATATATTTGCCAAGATAGCGTTCCTAATTGAGTGAAAAAAGTTTGCAAAATTATAGCTATTATAGATATGGTACTAATAATAAGTGTTATAGAGATAGGATGTTTTAGAATTAAAAGTTTTGGCCATGCATAGGAAAAAAGCAATGCAAAAGCAATAAGTGCAAATAAATAAAGTGTACTATTTGTAAATAAAAGGGCAATTAGTGCAGCTCCTGATAAAAAAGATATAGATGTCTCTAGCAGTTTATCTTTGAATATATTTTGGAAACCATCCATATAGTATATTATACTATAATAGTGAGTATAAAACGCGTTACAATTATTTTTTCAATTCTTATATTATTGACAGTAGGGGGTATAGTAGCCACTTTTACAGGACCTAATTTTATTCAAGATCCACCTACAAAACCTGCTTCGGGGCAAGTTGGTGGTGTAGATGAGTACTATAATCAAACTATTATCTGGACTGATTGCGGAAGCACAGGATATAAATGTGCTACTATAAAAGCACCTGAAAACTGGTTTAGTCCATCAAGCGGCGATATTCAATTATCACTCAAAATGCATATAGCTCAATCAAGCGATAAAACATTTATAGTAAATCCAGGCGGACCTGGTGCATCAGGGGTGGACTTTGTAAGTTCTGCAGTGAGTATATTACCTGATGAGATAACAAATGAGTATAACATTTTATCATTTGATCCGCGCGGTGTAGGGCAGTCAACTGCTATAAAATGCTTTAATAATAATAAAGAAAAAGATGTATTTTTATATGATACATATTTCAATCTGCCTAAAGAATATAATAAAGCCGTTGATACTCAAAAAAAAGTTGGCCAGCAATGTGAAACGCTATCTGGCAATTTATCAAAATATGTAGACACTCAATCTACTGCTAGAGATTTAGATCTGATTAGAGCTCTAACAGGACAAAATCTATTAAATTATATAGGCTATTCATATGGCACATATATTGGAGAAGATTATGCAGCTCTTTTTCCTAACTCTATAGGCAAAGTGATATTAGATGGTGTTATCAATCCTAAACTTACTCTAAATGAACATTCTCTATCACAAGCTAAAGGGTTTTCATTAGCATTTACTAGTTTTGCAAAATACTGCTTTTCAAACTCTGCATGTCCTCTAAAAGCAGCTGGCAATAAAGATGATATAGGCGCAGCTTTGAATCAGACTAAAGAGTTTTTAGATAAATTATCTACTAAACCTTTAAATACTAGCACAGGTAGACCCCTTACAGACACAGCAGCTTTTTATGGGATTATAACAGCTTTATACTCTAAAAATTCTTGGGGTGCTTTAGTTTCTGCTCTAAATCAGGCAATAGAAAAAAATGATGGCACGCAGCTGCTATCATTTGCAGACACTTATAATGATAGACAACAGAATGGGAACTATACTACTAATTCAACAGAGGCTAATTTAGTTATAAACTGTTTAGATGAAAAAAATAAAACTACTAAAGAGTATGAAGATGCACAAATTGAAAAATATAAAGCTGCCACACCAGCATTTTATAAGTTTTTTATATATCCTAATATAGCTTGCGAGGGTTTTCCCACTTCAAATATCACAACTGAATTAGATTACTCTAAACAGACCAATAATAAAATTATTCTTATCGGAACCACAGGAGACCCAGCTACACCTTATGAAGAAGCTGTAGAGACAAGAAAACTAATGCCTGGGTCTATATTGCTTACAAATAGAGGGGATTCTCACACTTCATACAATTCTCAAAACAGCTGCATAAAGTCCGCAGTAGATAATTATATTTTGAATGATAAACTTCCAGATGATTATTTAATGTGCGAAAACTAGCAAAAATAGCTAAAACTCAACACACCCCTTAAATCCCGTAAATAAAGGTAAACAGCTTTTTTAATGATATCTTTTAATTAAGTCTTAATTGACTTTAGAAATGTTGAAATATAAACAAAGGAGAAAATTATGGCAACATTAACAAAAGGTGATTTGGTAAGTGCAGTAGCACAAAAATCAGGTCTAACAGCAGCTGATGCTCAAAGAGCTTTAAATGCTGTTGAAGAAGTATTAACTTCAACTCTTGCAAAAGGTGGCGAAGTTAATTGGACAGGTTATCTAAAAGCATATGTAGCTAAAAGAGCTGCTCGTGATGGAAGAAACCCTGCAACTGGCGCAGCAATTAAAATTCCTGCAGGCAACGTTGCAAAACTAAAAGCTGGTGCAAAACTAAAAGCAGCAGTAAAGTAAGTTAAATCTTATAGAAAACCCCCGAGAGTAAACTCTCGGGGGTTTTTAGTTTAAACTCTTTTAGATTTATAATCTCTTAGAGATTATTCAACTGTCAAGAGTTTAGACACAAAAAAATGAAATAAAATAAAAGTCTAAATGTTTTCTCTGATTTTTTCGCCTTGACCTGAAAGATCAGCATAATATAAAAATCTCTTTTTTGCAAAACCTACAGTTTTGTCAAATAGCTCTTCTGCTTTATCACCTCTCACAGCTTTTAGAGATGAAAAGCGGTTTTGCTTCATCATAAAGTCTTTCATAGTAGAAAAATCAGGCTTTTTGAAGTCTAGCTCCATAGCAGGTTTATCTTTTTCTGCATTATCAGGATTATATCTATAAAGCGACCAATATCCTGATTGCACAGCCTCTTTAGCCTCTTCAAGGGTCATAAACATACCGCCTGTGAGTCCATGATTTATGCAAGGTGTGTAAGCTATAATCAAAGATGGACCTGGATATTCCTCAGCCTCTCTAAATGCTTTTATAGTCTGCTGAGCATTAGCTCCTGATGCTATTTGCGCCACATACACATTTCCATAAGTCATAGCCATAGCACCAAGATCTTTTTTGCCTTGCACCTTTCCGCCAGCTGCAAATTTTGCAATAGCAGCAGTCGGTGTAGCTTTTGAAGCCTGACCGCCTGTATTAGAATAAACTTCGTTATCCATCACTAATATATTTACATCTTCACCTGTGGCAATCACATGATCTATTCCAGCATAGCCTATATCATAGCCCCAGCCATCGCCACCAATTATCCATTGAGATGGTTTAACTAATAGCTCTTTATTCTCCCAGAGCTCTGTTAGCAGCGGAATTTTGGATTTATGAGCTTCTAATTGCGCTTTTAGAGCTTCTGCTCTTTCACGGGAGCCTGATGATAAATTTGCGCCATCAGCCCACTTGGCCAATGCTTCTTTCAAATCATCATCCATTTTCACGCCTGCTAATGCATCAGCGCATGCTGTCATATCATCAGCACCTAAATAGTCACGAGTTTTTTCAACTAATTTAGCTCTACGATATTTATTAGCAATAAGCATACCTAAACCAAACTCAGCATTGTCTTCAAATAAAGAGTTTGACCATGCAGGTCCGTGTCCTAAATCATTTGTGGTGTAAGGAATAGCAGGAAGAGGTCCGCCCCATATAGAGGAGCAGCCTGTGGCATTAGCTATTACCATTCTATCGCCAAACATCTG
>JAITBJ010000052.1 GCA_031283665.1 Candidatus Opitulatrix cubana | reverse complement strand
TCATCTACTAATATAGGACGAATAGCTGCGTGAGGGCATACAAATGAGCATTCATTGCACCCTATGCAATTATCAGGCAACCATTCAGGCACGAATGCAGAAACGCCTCTTTTTTCACTGGCGGAAGTTCCCAGTGGCACTGTGCCATCTTTCATACCGTTCTTTATTAAATCGCTAACTGATAGGCTATCACCATCTTGTTGCGAAATAGGTGTCAAAATCTGTTCAATATACTGTTTATTATCTATTCCCACAGTATTAGGTATTTCAAATGTTTCTAATTTATCAGCTTTAGCATCTTTCCAAGAAGCAGGGTAGTTGACTTTATGAATAATATCTACTGTGCCGTCAATAGCAGCCCAGTTTTTCTCTACAATAGCCATAGATTTTTTAGCATATGACTTTTTGGCATCATCTTTCAATAGTTGAACTGCTTTATCAAAGTCTATAATGCCTGAGAGTTTGAAAAATGCTGTTTGCATAGCAGTATTAGTTCTGCCGCCTAAGCCCACTTCACGAGCAAGCTCTAAAGCATTGATAGTGTAAAACTGTATATCGTTTTCAGCTATATATTTTTTTAGTCTCCCTGGAAGCTGGTTTTCAAGTTCCTCATCAGACCATATGCAGTTCAAAAGAAATGTGCCACCCTTTTTCAAACCACGAATCACATCATATTTTTTCACATAACTAGGCAGGGAAACTGATACAAAATTAGGACTATTTATAAGATATGTACTTCTTATAGGAGTTTCACCAAATCGCAAATGAGAAACTGTTAGGCCTCCTGATTTTTTAGAATCATAAGCGAAATACCCTTGCACATATTTGTCAGTGTTATTACCAATTATTTTGATAGCAGATTTATTAGCACCTACTGTGCCATCACTACCAAATCCCCAAAATTTGCATTGAACTGTTTTATCATTAGTCAAATCTAAAAGAGGTTTTAGCTCTAAATTAGTATTTGTCACATCTTCTTTAATTCCTAATGTGAAACGCTGCTTAGGGCTGCTTTTAGCAAGCTCCTCATACACAGCTTCCACTTGATCAGGAGTGAAATCTTTTGAGCCTATTCCAAAGCGACCTCCTATAATTTTAGGAGCATTAGCCTTTCCATAAAAAGCAGACTGCACATCTAACAAAAGAGGCTCTCCTTGTGAACCGGGCTCTTTTGTTCTGTCTAGCACAGCTATGTTTTTAACAGTGCTAGGAAAAGCTTTTAGAAAATCTTCTACTGGAAAAGGACGATATAAACGGATTGTTACCATACCCACTTTTTGACCTTTTTTATTTAAATGGTCAATAGTCTGCTCTATAGTTTGTGCACCAGAGCCAATAACTACTATTATACTTTCAGCATCAGGAGCACCATAATAATTTACTAAATCATAGTTTGTGCCTCTAAGCTCGTTTATTTTGCTCATATATTTTTTAACTATTTTACCCACCTCAAGATAATTAGCATTTACTGTTTCTCTTTGCTGAAAGAAAACATCAGGATTTACATTTGTGCCCGTTATAGTAGGCTTTTCAGGGCTTAGGGCTCTTTGTCTAAACTCATGCAGCTTCTCTTTATTCACTAAAGGATGAAGCTCATCATAATCTAAAACATCTATTTTCTGAATCTCATGAGATGTTCTAAACCCATCAAAAAAGTTTACAAATGGCACACTTGATTCTAATGATGCTAAATGAGCCACTGCTGATAAATCCATAACCTCTTGCACAGAGTTTTCTGCTAACATAGCAAAACCTGTTTGGCGAACAGCCATAACATCTGAATGATCTCCGAATATATTTAGTGCATTAGTAGATATTGCTCTTGCAGAAACATGAAAAACACATGGTAGCAATTCACCAGCAATTTTGTACATATTAGGAATCATTAGTAGCAAACCTTGGGAAGCAGTGTATGTACTAGTTAAAGCACCTGCTTTTAAAGAGCCGTGAACAGCACCAGCAGCACCTGCTTCTGATTGCATTTCTTTTACTTCTACCACTTCATTGAAAATGTTTTTTCTTCCCTCAGCAGACCATTGATCCACTAATTCTGCCATAGTGGAGCTAGGTGTGATAGGGTATATTGAAGCCACTTGCGTAAACGCATAAGATATATGCGCTGCAGCTGTATTTCCATCCATAGATTCTTTTTTACGAGTCATCTTTGTATTCCTTTTTGTTTAAATAACCAGTTTTATTTATATTAAGTTAATAATTACTAATTAACTATTTTACAATAGCGTCAGTAAACTTTTTGATATTATCTAAATCCTCGTCTTCGGGTGCAAATTCTACTTTCACATCAGGTGCGCCTTTAGTTGCTCCTGCTTTTGCGAAAGCTTCTTCAAATAGTTCTACTGCTTTGCAGAAATTATCACCATAAGAAGTATCTCCAGATCCTAAAACTCCAAACTTTTTACCATTCAAATCAGTGGTTTGTAGTTCTTCATAAAAATCAACAGCTTCATCAGGTAAATCTCCATCTCCGTAAGTATAACTAGCAACAATTGCTATATCTACACTTTCAAAATCTGATGGTGATGCAGAGTCTATATCATCAATAGCTACATCTACTCCTGCTGCTTCTAAATTATCTTTTACAGCATTAGCTATTTCTTCTGTATTACCTGTTAGGGATGCATAAACGATTTTTGCTTGGGTCATTTGATTTCCTTTCACTTATAAGACAATGACTTACAAGTTAAGTCTATCACAAACTTGATTACCAAACAAATAAACCTGCTGCTGCAGCCGCAAATAAAGACACTAAAATACCTGAAAGGAACATTTTAGGTGCTGCTTTTGCTATAGCGGTATTCGATTCATCGCCAACAAGTCCTTTATACACACCTGTTACCATACCAAGTGTGGAGAAATTAGCAAATGATGTCAAAAATACTGAAAGCACAGCTGTGAAATGCTGTGAGTATTCTTGTGAACTGCCAGCGTCAACAGCTGTTAAAGACTGTCCTATTTGACCCATAACCACGAACTCATTTGTAACAAGTTTCTGGCCCATAAAAGCAGCCATATGGAATGCCTGATCTGGTGGAAATCCTAGCAAAAATGCAAATGGGAATAAGACCACACCTAACATATTTTCCAATGATAACCATGAAAGAGTAGTCAAAGATAGCATTTGATCTATAAAATATGCTAAAGCCACAAAGGCGCAAACATTAGCAAGAATAATCAAAATCAGTCTTCCAGCTGTCAAAATAGAATCTCCTAAATACACAAAGAAAGGTGGGCGTTTGACTTTATTACCTTTTTCGTCTTCGTCTACTTTCACAACAAAATCCTCTTTATCAGAAAGCTTTGGAACAGGGTTTAGAATAGATGTTACTATAGCTGCTGATATTATATTTAATGGCACAGCTGTCAAAATATAATGACCAGGCATCATTTTCATATATGCACCTAAAATAGATGCTGTGATGCAGCTCATAGACATCATAGCAATAGTCACATTTCTTATTGCTGAAAGTCGTTGCACTTGAAGCTTTGAAACAGCTAATGCTTCTGTATTGCCTAAAAACATCATTTCCACTAAATAAAATGATTCAAATTTTCCTTTTCCTGTTACAAGATCTATAAGAGCTCCTACCCAGCGAATAATAAATGGAAGAACGCCAATATAAGTTAAAATATCAAATAAAGGAACAACCATTAAAATAGGCATTAGAGCTGATATCACAAATGTCATAGAGTCGCCTGGAGCAGTTCCGCCAATTGCTTCACCCATAGATGCAGGCACGCTACTTGCAAGCACAAATGCTATACCTTTATATGAACAATTTACTACCCAAGTAAATCCTGCTGCTGCAGCATCAACTGCATCACGCCCTGCGGGCACAGCAACCATAAATACTGCTAAGACTAGCAAAACTCCCGCCATTATGCCTAAATACTTCAGATTTCTTCCACTTCGTGCCACTTTCTTATCATTAGAAAATAGATATGCAACAAGTGCAAATGCTGGGAATGCTATTATATTTAGTAATATGAAAACGATATTGTTCATTTTTTCTCCTTTTTTAATTTTTGGAATTATTTCCAAAATTAGTTTACACTTAATTTTTTCAGTTTTTATATATGTTTAGGTGTGTTTAGACTTTTTTCAGTATTTCTTCTTTTGCTATTTTATTTTTGCTAAACTAAGACTATAAATGTTTTAGATTAAAAAAGGAGAAAAAATGGCTGATAATATAGATGATAAAGTAGACCCTTGGAAGCCTAATATAAGTACAGGAAGTAAAAACTCAACAAATAAAGACTCAATAAATAAAAAGTCAATAGACTCAAATGATTTAAATCCGCCAGAGTTTAAAATCCCAGAGTTTGAAACAGTAGAAACTAAAACTAATGAAGCATCTAAAGTAACTGATGAGAATAAAGGCAATTCTGAAAACGAGAAGCTAAACGCAGAAAATATAGAGACTAAAAAGAAATCCCTGAAAGATAGTAAGTTTTTTACAAATCCATTCTATTCAACAATAACAGCGGCAGTGGTTTCAGCTGTTTTAGTATTTACTTTAATATATGCAGGATCTTGGA
>JAITBJ010000049.1 GCA_031283665.1 Candidatus Opitulatrix cubana | reverse complement strand
GCGCCCCCGACACGATTCGAACGTGCGACCAAAGGATTAGAAGTCCTCTACTCTATCCACTGAGCTACGGGGGCTTATTTAATTATCTATATATTTTATGAGTGCAACAGGTCTAGCTGCAAAACAGGCAAAATCTACTAATTATAAATCTGCTTATTTACAAACTAACCAACAAGCTCTGAGTATTCATCCCATTTCATAAAGTCATCGCTTAATTCGTCTTCTAAGTCTACACGAATTAACCAACCCTCACCATATGGATCCTCATTCAAAATAGATGCGTCTTCAATAACTTCTTCATTCAAAGCCACGACTGTCCCGGCCACAGGGCTTAGCACTATAAAATGGTCATTAGGGCCTCTAACTTTTCCAATTTCATCGCCGACTCTCAGATTTGTGCCCATATCTACAACACCTACATATTGCACATCGCCTACGCTATCAGCAGCATGCTCTGACACACCCAAATCCACTTCATCGCCTATTTCACGAATCCATACATCGTCTTTTGAAAAAAGCAAATTATCTGTATTACTCATAATTTTAGTATACAATAGAAACTAACATTTTCTAAAAACTCTCTCAAAATTCAACGGTCAAAATTATGATAAACTGTTTGTATGGCTGTTGAAAAAACCAAAGATAAAACTAATTTAGAAATAGATACTAATAATACTGAAATAGTTATTGATCCAAAAAAATCTAAAAAAGTGGTCGTGAACAAAAATGACCACCGAGTAAAAGTGAAAGAGAGAGAACTCGCAAAAAAAGAAACTAAAAAAATGAAACCGCTTACAAAACTGCTTATAGCAATTGGATGCGGTTTAGCAGCTATAGCGCTTGGAATCGGACTAGGTTTTGCAGTTGTAAACATTCCAACAGTTGATAGAGTGTCTACAAAGTATTTTGCTGCTTTGAGCTCAGGAGATATAAATCAGATAAATAAAATGATAGATAGTGCATCAACTACAAAAGACACTATTGTGCCACCTGCTGACACAGTGGCTAGTCTAAAAGGAGTGTTCGGAAATGTAACAGTGCAATCTACAAATTACAATGGAGACACGGTAGAGGTCACATGCAAAGTAGATATAAAAGATATGGGCGAAAATAATTTTATAATCACACTCAAAAAGACTGGCACATATTTGCTATTTTTTCCTGATTGGAAAGTGGAAAATATGGCCGGCTCTAGCGAATAAAAGGCTCTAGCGAGTAAAAAGAACTGTAAAATAAAACCAATTCCAATTTAAGATAAATTTTTTGGAAAGGTCAATTCAAAAATAGACCCTTTATCTGAATCAAGAAGTTCAATATCTCCTTTATGCATTTGCGCCACCCATTGAGCAATTGCTAACCCTAAGCCCGTTCCTCCGCCGGTAGTTATGTTTCCCTGCTCAAACCGCTCAAATAGGCGTTTAGAGTCTTTTTTAGGTATGCCTACTCCAAAATCTATAAACCGAATCACATTATTTTTCTTGTTTTGAAACCCTTGAATAATCACTTTTTCGGACGTGTTTGAATGCTCTATAGCATTAGTTACAAGATTTATTACAATTTGACGGAAGCGGTTTTTATCTGCTACAATTTCCATATTTTCAGGATTGATGTCAATTATAAATTGCAAACCTTTCGCATTTGATAAATTAGTCAATTTGTCAACACATTCTTCCAAATAATCGCCAAGAGAGAAACTAGAAAGATTTAGCTTCTGTTTATTTACTTGCAACCGTGAAAGCCCTAGAAAAAATTCAATTAGATCTGACATTTCATCTACTGTGTTAACCATTTGCTCAAACAGGGCCGAACTTGGTTTATCTATGCCATCAGCAAGATTTTCTAATTGAGCTTTAAGTATGGAAACGGGGGTTCTCAATTCATGAGAAACATTTGAAATTAGCTCCTTTTGAAGCAATTTTGACTTTGCAAAACTTCTGTGTCGCATTTTATTTATCAACAAAAGCTAACCGCTAAAAGAGTATCCATAACCGTGATGAGTTTTTATAATTTTTGGGTCTCCTGATTTTTTACGAATAGATTTCACATGTGAATCTACAGTGCGCGTTTCGTGAGCATTTTCCCAATCCCAAACAGCTTTTAGCAATTGAGACCTGCTAAACACTTTTTTTTGATTTGATGCTAAAAGGCTAAGCAGCTCAAACTCTGTAGGAGTTAAATAAAGCTCTTTTCCATTATAAACAGCTTTTACTTCTGCCGAGTTCATATATAAATTGCCAACTTCAATAATTTCTTGATGGTTTTTAGCGCCCTGCTCGGAAGAAGATTTATCAGTGCGCCTCAAAATGGCGTTTACTCTTGCCATCAGCTCACGAGGTGAAAAAGGTTTTGTTACATAATCATCAGCGCCCACAGAAAAGCCTGTGAGCATATCAGCCTCATCATCTCGTGCTGTGAGCATCAAAATTGAAGTGGAAATATCACTTTCTCTAATTTCTTTTGCAATCACAATGCCATCTTTTCCTGGCAGCATTAAATCCAAAATTACTAAATCAGGCAAAAAATCGCGGACTTGGTCCATAGCTTGATTCCCATCCGAAACAATGCGAGTAGACAAACCTTGATTTTGCAATCTTGATGCAAGAGCAGAAGCAATAATTTTTTCATCTTCCACAATTAGCACTTTGTATTCTCTATCGCTCATTTTCAGCTCCTATAATTCACATCTACTCAAACACTGAACATCCAAAAAGTGTCATTCATCTAAAAAGTATCATTCGTCTAAAAAAATGTTTTGGCCAAAAAGCTCTGAAAATCGAGGACCGTTTTCTTTGAGCTCTTTTTCAAAATCATCTTTCCAATAAGAATAAGGATGGTTGACTAAAGCATCATTTCCAAAGCGTCTAACATCGGTAATTTCTGTAGTGCAAAACTTTGGAATGTTCAGATTTATCACAGGAGTGCTTCTTTCGCATTCTGCAATAATTAGTGGATTATTTTTGCCACCGAAAACATCTATCACCCAGCCATCTTCAGCAATCCATACATAGTATCGGTTTTTCACAAGCGCTTTTCCAGGATTTTTGCGTATCATTTCAATAGCCACATTCACATCTATTTCCATTTCAGACTCATAACGAGTTCCGCCTACTGCAGGGCCTTTTAGAGTGCAAAATGCATAAGAAAAACTATCTTCAAAACGCTTTGTAACCTCTTGCGCATCAAGAGTCTCATTCATATTTAAATTAGCATCTTTTGCCTGAACACGAACTCTTATAGAATAGCCATCATTGGACAAAAAATAAGACTGAATCATTAAAAGATTTTGAGCTCCCTCAAAGTATTTGCTGTCAACATCTTTACAAAAGAAACGGCGTTCAAACTCAAAATCATCAAAAACTTTTTCACTAGACATACATTAATTTTAGCACTCATCTTTTGAAAATAAGGGATTGACTTGGATAAAACTGTATATGATTAATAGCTTTTTGAGGTCTGCTTACTTGCAAAAAAGTTTACTAATGTGGACAATATAAACGCTGGAAGAAGTGAATAAAGAGCAGACAAAACTGGAATGAGCGGCCAGCTAAAAACTACGGCTGCGCCTGTGAGCATTCCCAAAATAGCACCTTGCGCAGTCACTTTTTTCCAAAAGAGAATCAAAAGTACCAGTGGCCCAAATGTGGCACCAAACCCAGCCCATGCACTAGACACGAGATCCATAACAGAATTGTTTGGATTCAGTGCAATAATAAATCCAAATAAAGCAATTGCAATCACAACAGCACGAGAAATTTTCAGCTTCGCCCCATCAGAGAGCTTCCCGTGAATCACAGCACCATATATGTCAACGCTTACAGATGATGAACTCATTAAAAGCTGTGATGCAGATGTGGACATAATTGCAGAAAGCACAGCACAAAGAAAAAGACCGCCAATAGCAGTGAGCACCATATTCTGATTGGCTATAAAAACTCTTTCTATCATTATTGAAAAAAGCTTTTCTGCGTCCACACTGTTTAATGTGCTTGCTCCTACAAATGATCTGCCTACAGAGCCTATCAGCACGGCACATCCTAGGGAAATTGCGCACCATGAAATAGCGAGGGCTGCAGGTTTAGAAGTTTTCACGCCATCTTTAACTGCCATATATTTTATTAAAATATGAGGCATTCCAAAATAGCCTAACGCCCAGGAAAGAGAAGAAATTATTTCAAGAATCATATTATTTGAATCAGGGGCTATTGGGGCAGCTGCGAATGCGCCGCTTGCTCCGCCTAAGATAATAAAAGCGGAAAGCGGCACTATTAGGACACTAAAAAGCATAAGCGAGCCCTGAATCACGCTATTCCATGCAATAGATAAAAAGCCTCCTAAAAATGTATATATAATAACAATTGCTGCTGTGATGCAAAGAGATAGTATATAAGAAAATCCAAATGTGTAAGAGAAAAACTTTCCTCCAGCCACAAACCCTGAAGCAGTGTAAATTGTAAAATAAATTATAATTACAATAGAAGTCAAAACTCGTAAAGCATTTGATGCTGCTTTAGAGTTTGATTTTGTAGCATTTGAGAAAAAGCCCGGAATGGTGACAGAGTCTCCTGCATCGTATGATGCTTTTTTAATTCGTTTTGCTATAAGCGACCAGTTCAAAATTGTGCCTATTATCAAGCCTAGAGCTATCCAAGCTTTGCCGCTGCCCGCTATATAAATTGCACCGGGCAGCCCCATAAAAAGCCAAGCCGACATATCGGATGCTTCTGCGGATAGGGCAGCGGCAAAAGTGCCAAGAGACCGAGACCCTATTATATAGTCGCCAGATGTAGACACTTGCCTAAATCCTGCAATACCTATTCCCACCATAATTAATCCATAAATGATAAAAATGACAAGAACTTCTAAATTAAATGGCATATTATCAGTTTATCAGTGCTACAGCAATTGCATCAATTACAACAATAATTTAACAAAAAGCCATTTTTTTGATAAACTGTTTGTAGAAATTGTAGAAAAGAGGTATTTATGTCCATATTAAACGAATTAGATCTAAAAGCAATAAAAATGGCAAAGGCTATATCAGCAGATGCTGTAGAAAAAGCAAAAAGCGGCCATCCAGGAAGTGCTATTTCAATAGCACCAGCTGCTTATCTGCTATATCAAAAAGCGATGAAGCACAATCCAAAGAATCCGAATTGGGAGGGAAGAGACCGATTTATTCTCTCAATGGGCCATTCTTCACTCACGCAATACTTGCAACTTTATTTAGGCGGATTTGGTTTAGAGCTTGATGATTTGAAAGCGTTGAGAACTATGGGATCTCTCACTCCAGGACATCCTGAATATAAGCACACCGCTGGAGTGGAAATGACTACTGGGCCTCTGGGTCAAGGAATAGCAACTGCTGTAGGGTTTGCTTATGGTCAAAGATTTCAGCGTGGACTTTTAGACCCTGAAGCAAAAGCAGGCGAATCTCCATTTGATTATAATGTGTTCGTTTTAACCGGCGACGGCTGCCTAGAAGAGGGCATCTCTCAAGAAGCAGCATCTTTAGCTGGCTTGCAAAAGCTTGGAAATCTAATAGTGCTTTGGGACAATAACCATATCACTATTGAAGATGACACTAAAATAGCGTTCACAGAAAATGTGCTTGCAAGATATGAGGCTGATGGCTGGCACACTCAAAAAGTAGACTGGAGAGAGGGCGAATATCATGAGGACGCTGATTCTCTATATGGTGCTATAGAGAAAGCAAAATCTGTGACCGACAAACCGTCAATCATTTCTCTTGAGACACTGATTGCATGGCCATGCCCGACTAAAACAAATAGCGGCTCCTCACACGGCGCAGCACTTGGCGCTGATGAGATAAAAGGCTTGAAAGAAAATCTTGGTCTAAATCCTAACGCAGATTTTGATGTAGATGAAGAAGCTCTTGCACATTCAAGAAAGCTAATTGAAAGAGGCGAAGAAGCACAGAAAGAATGGAATGCAAAATTAGAAGCATGGAAAGCAGCTAATCCTGATAAAGTGGCTCTTTATGAAAGAATCATAAAGCGTGAAGTTCCAGATGTTTCAAGCGTTTTGCCAGTGTTCCCTGAGGGTGAAAGTGTGGCGACTCGTGCAAGCTCTGGCAAAGTGATAAATGCTATTGCAGAAATTATGCCTGAATTATGGGGCGGCTCTGCAGATTTAGCAGGATCAAATAACACCACGATTGACGGCGCTAAAAGTTTTGCACCTGTAGAAAACACTACTGGAAAATGGACCACATCACCTTATGGAAGAGTGCTTCATTTTGGAGTTCGCGAACACGCTATGGCAGCAATTCTAAACGGAATCACATTGACTGGCGGCACAAAAGCATTCGGCGGCACATTTTTCCAATTCGCTGACTATATGAGACCAGCATGCCGTTTAGCAGCACTTATGGGGATTCCATCTATATATGTTTGGAGTCATGATTCTATAGCGGTAGGCGAGGATGGACCAACTCATCAGCCTGTAGAGCATTTAGCAGCTATGAGAGCAATTCCTAATTTCAATATAGTCCGTCCTGCAGACTCTAATGAAGTCAGCTGGGCTTGGAAAGGGATTCTTGATGAAGAAAGCACGCCATCTGGTTTGATTTTAACTCGTCAAACAATTCCTACATTTCCAAGAGGCGGAGATTTTGGTGATGCAAAAAACACTTTAAAGGGCGGCTACACATTGCTAGACACACCTGGTGAGCCTGATGTGATTTTATTAGCTACAGGTTCAGAAGTTCAGCTAGCTGTGAAAGCAGCAAAAATGCTAGCAGAAAATGACAATGTAAAAGCACGAGTGGTTTCCATGCCATGCTTTGAGTGGTTTGAAAAGCAGACTGATGAATATAAAGAAAGTGTGCTACCAAAATCAGTGAAAGCACGAGTGAGCGTGGAAGCTGGAATAGCTATGCCATGGTTGAAATATATAGGCGATACAGGAATTGCTATTTCCTTAGAGCATTTTGGCGAATCAGCAGACCCTGAAGCTCTTTTTGAGAAATATGGAATCACAGCAGATGCTGTTTATTCAGCAGCAATAGAAACAATTGAGAAAAATAAGTAAAAGCGACTAATAGAAAGGAAAATTATGAACGCTAACACACAAAAAGTATCAGACACAGGAGTATCCATTTGGTTGGATGACTTGAATAGAGAAAGAATCACAACTGGAAATTTGAAAGAATTGACCGAGACTTTAAATGTGGTGGGTGTCACAACTAACCCATCAATTTTCCAAAAGGCTCTTTCAAAAATAGGACCTTATGATGAGCAACTAAAAGAGCTTGCAAGCAAAAATGCAAGTGTGGAAGATGCTGTGAGAGCAGCGACCACTGATGATGTTCGCAATGCATGTGACATTATGAGACCAATTTTTGATAAAACTAATTCAGAAGATGGACGAGT